>NZ_JBJIAK010000034.1:0-65324 GCF_045310915.1 Mycobacterium sp. SMC-17
CAATCACCACCGCGGCCACACCGCACTCGGAGGCCACCCACCCGCCAGCCGCGTGCCTAACCTCTCAGGTCAGTACAACTAGATCGCGCCAGAAGTAGAGCGGCCCCCTTTCTTCCGAGAGGGGGCCGTTCGCTGTCTGCCGACAGCTCAGCCGGCGGCCCACTCCTTCGCGCGGTCGAGCTCGTCGAGCCCGAAGATCTGCAGTTCGCCGGGAATCATCCAGGCCACGGCATGCAGCGTGTGCGCCACCCACGGCTTGTCCGACACCACGGCAATGCGTTTGAACGCCGAATGGTGTTTGAACAGCGCACCGAAGCCGACCTTGAGATCCTCGACCAGTCCACCGGGGCCGAAGCCCTCGTAGTCGGAGGCGATGACCTCGACGATCCTGATCTCGCCCTCGACGACGAGATCGTCCATCGTGGGCTCGAATTCGCGGATGTCGTCACCGCTGACCCGACCGGACACCCGAATGCCGGTCACGCCCGCGGGCATGTCTGACAGCACTTCGATCATGGCGCCAGCCTACGGCGCCGCCCATCTCGGGAGCCGGGATTGCTCACGCCCCGAACCGGGCCAACGGATCGGCGGTCGCCTCGATCTTGGCGACGAGACCGTCGCGAATCGTCAGGACCACCACCGCGAAAAGCTGCCGGTGCGCGAACGCCAGCAGGACGGGCTGGCCGAGCGGTCCGGCGACGACGGTGGTCCCCGGCCCGAGGTACAGCATGAGATTCTCGGCGACCCGCTGCGGTCCGTGGTTGACGATCGGCGGGAGCGGCGGATCGCTCAGCACCGTGCCGACGCCCCAGACCGACGCGTCCAGCACCGCGGCCAGCGCCTGCACGTCGCCGCCGGCGCAGGCGGTGATGAACTTCTCGGTGACCAGTTGATGTTCGGCCGCCTCGACGTCGTCGGCGCGCACGTCGGTACCCGCCACCTTCGCCCGGGCCCGGCGGGCGAGCTGCCGGCACGTGCCGACCGGGCGGCCGACGGTCTCGGCGACCGACTCGAACGGGACACCGAACACGTCGTGCAGGATGAACGCCACGCGCTCACCGGGGCTCAACTGCCGCAGCACCCGCATCAGGGCACTCGACACCTCGTCGTCGAGGGTGACGCGGTCGGCAGGGTCCGGCTCATTCGACGCCAGTGGCGGCATCTCATCCTGCTCGGTCGGTTGTTCCCGGCGTGCCCGCGCCGACCGCACGAGGTCGAGGCACAGCCGGCCGGCGACCGTCGTCAACCACGCGCGGACATCCTCGATCTCACCGGGCTCTGTCCGCGACAGTCGCAGAAACGCTTCCTGTGCAACATCTTCGGCATCGCCGACGTCACCGAGCATCTGGTACGCGAGATTGACCAGATACGGATGGTGGTGGCGCCACGCCGCGATGAATTCAGTGGTTTCTGTCATCAGTTGAAGACGATCCAGGGTGGTGAAAAGTTACCGCACCGCCGCATCCCGCGGGCCGTAACTTTCCCGTCGGCCACTCCGTCCTTGATTCATGACCATTCTCATCACCGGAGCCACCGGCAACGTCGGTCGCCCCCTCGTCGAACAATTGCACGCCGCGGGCGTGAAAGTCCGTGCCGTCACCCGTAATCCGTCGCCACAGTTCCCGGCCGGGGTCGAGGCCGTCGCGTCCGTCCGGGACGGCATCGCCGGCGCGAGCGCGGTGTTCCTCAATTCCCGTGCCCTCGGTCCGGACCTGGCGTGGACGGTCGACGCCGCGAAAGATTCCGGCGCCAAGCTGGTCGCACTGTCCGCGATGAACGTCGACGAAGACTTCACCCGGCAGCCGTCGCGACTGCGGGGCGACCGCAACAGGGAGGTCGAACAACTGGCTGTCGACTCGGGACTGCCGTGGGTGAGCCTGCGGCCGGCGTTGTTCGCCACCAATTTCATCGGCATGTGGGCCGGGCAGCTGCAGGCCGGCGATGTCGTGGCCGGACCCTATGCCGAGGCCTCAAGCGCGCCCATCGTCGAAGCCGACATCGCGGCCGTCGCCGCACACGCCCTGCTCACCGACGACCTCAACGGCCGCAAGATTCCGTTGACGGGGCCGCAGGCGCTCACCAACGCCGAGTTGCTCGCCGTCGTCGGCGATGTGCTGGGGCGCGACCTGCGCTACCAGGAAATCCCGGTCGAGCAGGTCCGTGAGCGGTTCGTCGCCATCGGCTTCCCCGCCGAGTTCGGTACCGCGTACACCGCGCTGCTCGCCGAAACCGTCGATGCCCCAGCGCCGGTCAGCGACGAGGTGGAGCGCATCCTCGGCCGCCCGGCCCAGACGTTCGCCGCGTGGGTCGCTCAGCACCGCGGCGCCTTCACCCCACGATTGGAGACCATCCATGTCTGAGCCACGACCGCCGCGTTACCTCAAACCGATGAACAAAGTCGTTGTCGCCGTGGGGAAGCTCGGCATCCCCGTCGGCCCCGCGATGGTGTTGACCGTGCCCGGCCGCAAGACCGGCACGCCGCGGAGCACCCCGATGACACCGTTCGTCGTGCACGGCCAGATGTACGCCGTGGCCGGCTATCCAGGCGCGCACTGGGCCCTCAACGCCCGTGCCGCCGGCACCGGCACGTTGACACGGGGCCGCAAGTCGCGGCCGGTGAAGATCACCGAGTTGACCGTCGACGAAGCGCGGCCCGTGCTGCGTGAGTTCCCGGTGCAGGTACCCGTCGGCGTGAAATTCGCCAAGAGTTCCGGCATGGTCACCGAGGGCACACCCGACGAATTCGAGTCGCTGGCAGGCAGACTCGCGGTCTTCCGGTTCGACCCGCTGGGCTGATCTCAGCGGTAGGCGCTGCCCTGTTCGTGGTCGAGATAGGTGTCGGACTTGTTCTTCAAGAAGAACAGATACACCAGCAGCGACGCCGCGATGCAGACGGTGACGTAGACGATGAACAGCGGCACCTCACCCCGGGCCTTGAGAGCCTGGTAGATCAGGGGCGCGGTGCCGCCGAAGATCGAATTGGCCAGCGCGTAGCCGACGCCGACGCCCAGCGCCCGCACGTGGGCCGGGAACAGTTCGGACTTCACCAGCGCGTTGATCGACGTGTACCCGGTGAGAATGACGTACGCCACGGCCACCAGCAGGAACGACATGATCGGCGAGTGCGTCTGGGGCAGGTAGGTGATGAGGACGTAGGTGTAGATCACACCGCCGAATCCGAACCACAGGAGCAGGGGTTTGCGGCCCACCCGGTCGCTGATCATTCCGCCGATCGGCTGGATCAGCATGAGGAAGATCAGCCCGAGCAGGTTGATCCAGGTCGCGGTCATGGGCTGGCTCTTGTAGGTCGCCTTCACCATCGCCGGCGCGTTGACGCTGTACGTGTAGAACGCAACGGTGCCGCCCAGCGTGATCAGGAAGCACAGCAGCAACGGCTTCCAGTAACGCGTGAACAGTTCACGCAGCGAACCGGCGCGCGCGTCCTTTCCTTCCTGGACCGCTTTCAGGGTCTCCGTGGACAGCGACTCGTCCATGCTGCGCCGCAGCCAGAACACCACCACCGCCGCGACACCGCCGACCGCAAAGCCTATGCGCCAACCGAATTCGCTCACCTGCGCGGTGCTCAGCGCCGTGAGGATGATGAGCAAGGTGAATTGGGCCAGCACGTGCCCACCGACCAGGGTGACGTACTGGAACGAGGAGAAGAACCCACGGCGTTCCCTGGTCGCCGCCTCCGACATGTAGGTCGCCGACGTGCCGTACTCGCCGCCGGTGGCGAACCCCTGCACCAGCCGGCAGATGATCAGGATGATCGGTGCGGCGACGCCGATGCTCGCCCGCGAGGGAACCAGGGCGATCACCATCGAGCAGGCGGCCATCAGCGAAACGCTGACCATCAGTGCGGCGCGGCGGCCCCGGCGGTCGGCGAAGCGGCCGAAGAACCACGATCCGATGGGCCGGGTGACGAACGTGACCGCGAAGATCGCGTACACGTAGATCGTCGAATTCTGGTCGGCCTTGTCGAAGAACTGGTTTTCGAAGTACGTGGCGAAGACGGTGTAGACGTAGACGTCGTACCACTCGACGAGGTTGCCCGACGATCCCCGGATGGTGTTCCAGATGGCGCGCCGGGTCGCGGCGCGGCCCGACGGCGTCGGCGTGTCCTCGGTCAGTGCGGTCATGCTGCTCTCCAACGGTCGGCAACGAACGGGTGTGGGCACATCATTGCGGCGAACCGACGCCAAGGAACGGGATCTGGCCACAGCGCCGTTTTCCTTGCACGATTCACAGATTCACACAGACCGTACCCCCGGGCGACACCGGCTCACCGGACTTCAGCCCTCGCGGATGACCCCGCGTGCGCAGAGGTGCTCGGTCAGCGGGGCCACCCCGACCTCGAAGTGTTCGGCCATCGCCGTTCGGGCCGCTTCACCGTCGCCGGCCTGCAGTGCGGCGATCACCCGGCGGTGGTCCCGGATCGACAGATCCGGCCAGCCCTCCAGTGTCGGGAACACGGCTTCAGGCGCGTAACGGGTTATGCCGGACATGAATTGGGTCAGCTTGGGTGAGTCGGCGACGACGTTGATCAGCCGATGGAACTCGTGGTTGAGCTGCACCATGCGGTCGACATCGGTGTGCTGGTAGGCCTGCTCAAGCGCGTCTTGAATCCGGGTGAGTTCCGAAACCTGGGCCGCGGTGATGTTCTCGGCGGCGCGGGCCGCGAGTTCCCCGCCGACGAACGCCTGCACCATGGCCACATCGGAGACATCGCGGGCGGTGACCTCCAGGACCATGAAGCCGCGTCGCGGGTGCTGCACCAACAGCCCCTCGGCCCGCAGGTTCAGCAGCGCCTCCCGGACCGGGGTGACGCTGACACCCAGCTCGGTGGCCAGCTGGTCGAGCCGCAGATACTCCCCCGCCGGGAAGGTGCCGTTGAAGATCCGGCGGCGGACGTAACGCGCCACGTCGTGCGAAAGCTGTGCGGGCGCGGCGAATTCGGGTTCAGATGCGGTATTCATTGAGCAGGCTCTTGCTGATGATGGTCTTCTGGATTTCGCTGGTGCCCTCGCCGATCAGCAGGAACGGCGCGTCCCGCATCAGCCGTTCGATCTCGTACTCCTTCGAGTAGCCGTAGCCACCATGGATCCGGAAGCTCTGCTGGGTGACCTCCGAACAGAACTCGCTGGCAAGGTATTTCGCCATGCCTGCCGCGACGTCGTTGCGCTCCCCCGAGTCTTTGAGCCGCGCCGCATTGACCATCATCAGATGCGCCGCCTCGACTTTCGTGGCCATCTCGGCGAGCTGGAAGGCGATGGCCTGGTGGTCGGCGATCGGCTTGCCGAACGTCTCCCGCTGCTGGGCGTACCGCACCGCCAATTCGAAGGCGCGGATACCGACACCACAGGCCCGCGCCGACACGTTGACCCGGCCGACCTCGATACCGTCCATCATCTGGAAGAAGCCCGCACCCGGCTTGCCGCCGAGTACGTCGTCCGCGCCGGCGCGGTAGCCGTCGAAGATGAGCTCGGTGGTGTCGATGCCCTTGTAGCCCAGCTTGTCGATCTTGCCCGGGATGGTCAGGCCGGGTTTGACCTCGCCGAAGCCGGTCGGCTTCTCGACCAGGAACGCGGTCAGGTTGCGGTGCGGCTTGTCCGCGCCCTCATCGGTTTTCACCAGCGCCGCAACCAGAGTCGAGCTGCCACCGTTGGTCAGCCACATCTTCTGCCCGGTGATGGTGTAGCCACCGTCGGCATCCCGGACACCCCTGGTGCGGATCGCCGCGACATCGGAACCCAGCTCCGGCTCGGACATCGAGAAGGCGCCGCGCACCTCGCCGGTCGCCATGCGGGGCAGGTAACGCTGCTTCTGCTCGTCGGTGCCGTGCTGGCGGATCATGTACGCGACGATGAAGTGGGTGTTGATGACGCCCGAGATGCTCATCCAGCCGCGGGCCAGTTCCTCGACGCACAGCGCGTACGTCAGCAGCGACTCACCGAGCCCGCCGTACTCCTGCGGGATCATCAGGCCGAACAGGCCCATGTCTTTCATCTGATCGACGATGGCCTGCGGGTAGGAGTCCGAGTGCTCGAGCTCCTGGGCCGCGGGAATGATCTCCCGGTCGACGAATTGCCGCACGGTGGCGACGATTTCGCGCTGCACCTCGGTGAGGCCGGCGGTCTGGGCGAGACGAGTCACGATGCCACCCTTTCGAAGACAGCGGCCAGCCCCTGGCCGCCTCCGATGCACATGGTTTCCAGGCCGTAGCGGGCATCCCGCAGGTGCAGTTCGCGGGCCAGGGTCGCGAGCATCCGGCCGCCCGTCGCGCCGACGGGATGGCCGAGCGAGATACCCGAGCCGCGCACGTTCGTGCGTTCCCAGTCCCCGTCGGTGAACTTCCATTCCCGGGTGCACGCCAGCGCCTGCGCGGCGAAGGCCTCGTTGAGTTCGATCAGATCGATATCGGCAAGAGCCAGGCCGGCTTTGGCCAGTGCGACCTCGGTGGCCGGCACCGGTCCGATGCCCATGACGTTCGGCGGCACCCCGGCCACACCCCACGACACCAGCCGCACCAGCGGCGCCAGCCCCAGTTCGGCCGCGCGCTCGGGGGTGGTCACGATGCACATCGACGCCGCGTCGTTCTGCCCACTGGAGTTTCCGGCCGTCACGGTGGCATCCGGATCGTTCTTGCCCAGTACAGGTTTGAGCTTGCCCAGCGCTTCGACGGTGGTGTCGGCGCGCGGATGTTCGTCGGTGTCGATCACCTGGTCGCCGGTGCGGGAGCTCACCATGACGGGCACGATCTCGTCGGCCAGGACGCCACTGCGTTGCGCCGCAACGGCTTTCTGGTGCGACCGCACCGCCAGGGCGTCCTGCTCCACGCGGGATATCGCGTACTGCCGGCGCAGGTTCTCGGCGGTCTCGAGCATGCCACCGGGCACGGGATAGTTCTTGCCACCGGCGGTCGTCCGGCCTCGCGCCAGCCCGTCGTGCACGGTGATGCCACCCCGCGCGCCACCCCAGCGCATGTCGGTGGAGTGGAATGCGACGTTGCTCATCGACTCGGCACCACCGGCGATCACGAGATCGTTTGCGCCACTGGCGACCTGCATGCACGCCTGGATGACGGCCTGCAGTCCCGACCCGCAGCGCCGGTCGACCTGCATGCCGGGAACCGTGACCGGCAACCCGGCGTCGAGCGCCACCACGCGGCCGATGGCCGGCGCCTCACTCGACGAGTAACAGTGCCCGAGAATGACGTCCTGCACCGCCTCGGCCGGAATCCCGGTGCGCTGCAACAGTCCCCGCAGCGCCGCAACGCCCAGCTCGACCGCGGTCAGTGACTTGAACATGCCGCCGTAGCGGCCGATCGGGGTACGTACCGGTGCGCAGATGACGGGACTGGTCGCGGTCATCTAGATGTGCCGTCCCCCGGTGATTTCCAGGACGCAGCCGGTCATGTACGACGACATGTCCGACGCCAGGAACGTGACCACCGACGCCACTTCGCTGGGCTCGGCGGCCCGTCCCATCGGGATCTCCGCCAGTTTCTGGTCCCAGATACGTTGCGGCATGGCCTCGGTCATCGCGGACCGGATCAGGCCCGGCTGCACGGCGTTGACCCGCACGCCGAGGTGGGCGACCTCCTTGGCCGCTGCCTTGGTCAGACCGACGATGCCCGCCTTCGCGGCTGAGTAGTTGGTCTGGCCGATGAGGCCGACCTTGCCCGAGATCGACGAAATGTTGATTATGGCACCGCTTTTCGCCTCCCGCATCACATTGGCCGCGAGCCGGGTGCCGTTCCAGCAGCCTTTCAGGTGCACATCGATGACCTGATCGAACTGCTCCTCGGTCATCTTGCGCATCGTGGCGTCGCGGGTGATGCCGGCGTTGTTGACCATGATGTCGAGGCCACCCCATGCGACGGCGGCGTCGATCAGCGCCTGGACGTCGGCGGCGGACGTCACGTCGCACCGGACGGCCTTGGCCACCTCGGCGCCACCGAGCTTGGCGACAGCCGCCTCGGTCGCCTCGAGATTCAGGTCGCCGATCACGACGCGGGCGCCCTCGGCGATGAAGCGTTCCGCGATCGCGTATCCGATCCCCTGGGCTCCGCCGGTGATCACCGCGATACGTCCGTCCAGCAGCGGCATGGTCGTGCACTCCTCCTGATCGACTGAACCGGTCATCGCAGCACCCGACGACCAGCTTCATACATAAAATATGATATTTCTTGCATCAAACCAGAAGCACCGTCGTGTTGCGCAAGGAGACCCCACATGGCCGAACCCACCGGTTCCCCCGTCGCAGAAGTCAGCGATCAGGATTTCCGCGACATTCTCGACGCGACCCGCCAGTTCGTCCGTACCGCGGTGGTGCCGCGGGAGCTGGAGATCATGACCGAGAACCGGGTGCCCGACGACATCCGGGATCAGGCCAAGAACATGGGCCTGTTCGGCTATGCCATCCCCCAGGAATGGGGCGGCCTCGGGCTCGATCTCGTCCAGGACGTCGAGATGGCGATGGAGTTGGGCTACACCACGCTGGCCGTCCGCTCGATGTTCGGCACCAACAACGGCATCGCCGGTCAGGTGCTGGTCGGCTTCGGCACCGACACCCAGAAGCAGCGCTGGCTGGAACCGATCGCCAGTGGCGACTGCGTGGCATCGTTCGCGTTGACCGAGTCCGGCGCCGGTTCCAACCCGGCGGGCCTGCGCACCAAGGCCGTGGCCGACGGGGACGACTGGATCATCACCGGCCACAAGCGATTCATCACCAACGCGCCCACCGCGAATCTGTTCGTGGTGTTCGCCCGGACCCGGCCGGCCGACGCCGACGGACCCGGCATCGCGGTGTTCCTGGTCCCCGCCGACGCTCCCGGCGTCGTGGTCGGACCGAAAGACGCGAAGATGGGCCAGGAAGGGGCCTGGACCTCCGACGTCACGTTCGACGATGTGCGGGTCGGTCCGGATGCCCTCATCGGCGGCAATGAGGACATCGGCTACCGCGCCGCGCTGACGTCACTGGCCCGGGGACGGGTGCACATCGCCGCCGTGGCGGTGGGCGCGGCGCAACGCGCGCTCGACGAGTCGGTCGCATACGCCGCGACCGCCACCCAGGGCGGCACCGCAATCGGCGAATTCCAGCTGGTCCAGGCGATGTTGGCGGACATGCAGACCGGCGTCATGGCCGGTCGCGCCCTGGTCCGTGATGCCGCGCAAATGTGGGTCAGCGGCACGGACCGACGCATCGCGCCGTCCGCCGCGAAGCTCTTCTGCACCGAGATGGTCGGCAAGGTCGCCGACCTGGCCGTGCAGGTGCACGGCGGTAGCGGGTACATGCGCGACGTGCCCGTCGAACGGATCTACCGCGACGTGCGTCTGCTGCGGCTGTACGAGGGCACCAGCGAGATTCAGCGTTTGATCATCGGTGGCGGCCTGGTGAAGGCGGCACAGCGCTCGGCTGCGGGCCGCTGACGCGACCGCGCGACCTGGCGGTCCGCGCTCTCACCTGGCCGCCTCCAGCAATCATCCGATGATTCGCACGATCGACTCGACCACGGCCGCCGGCTTATCCGATCCCTCGATTTCGACGGTTACTGTCACGGTCGCCTGAACGGCACCGTCCAGCTCGTCGACTTTCGAAATGACCGCACCCGCCCGAACGTTTGCTCCGACCTTGACCGGTGTGATGAATCGCACCTTGTTATAACCGTAATTGACGGCCAATGCGACGTTGTCGACGCGATAGAGCTGGTGCATGAAATGCGGTAGCAGTGAAAGCGTCAGCAAACCATGGGCAATTGCGCCGCCGAACGGGCCCGCGGCGGCGCGCTCAGGATCGACGTGAATCCACTGATGGTCGTCGGTGGCGTCGGCGAACAGATTCACCCGCTCCTGGGTGATTTCCATCCACTCCGTCGGCCCAAGCTGACTACCTGCTGCTGCGACGAACTCGGACAGATTGTCGAAGACCTTCACGCTTGCTCCTCTCGGGCGCGGCCGCTTCCCGGGCCGCACCGCTATTACTTCTAACGCGTCCGTCAGGGCAGCACAATGCACAGATTTTCGGCCGATGCCACCTACTTAGCCACTCAAAGTTCGCCATCTTGGGGCATCGCCTACGCTAACCTGCACATATAGCAATATCCGGGATTGCCAACGTCCATTGCACCAGCACACTCGGTTTGACCAATTCTTCGGCCCGCCGAAGGCCGACAGACAACGTTTCACCACTAGTTGGCTGCAGGACCCCGAGCAATTGTCAATACCTGTGGATCGGGGTGTTTCAGGCGACCTCCGTTTCGGTGTGTTGATCGCCGTCTGACGGTGGTGTCGGTGGGGTGATGTCGGTGGGTCGTTCGAGCAGTTTGCCTTTGTGGAAGACCGCTCCGGCGCGGACGAGGGCGACCAGATGTGGGGCGTTGACGGCCCGCCAGCGGGCTTGGGCGGCGTCGATCAGCTTGTAGGCCATGGCCAATCCAGCGGCCCGTGATCCCGGACCCTTGGTGACCTTCGTTCTCAAACGCACTGTGGCGAAGGTGGATTCGATCGGATTCGTGGTACGCAGATGGATCCAGTGCTCGGCGGGGTAGTGGTAGAACTCCAGCAGGACATCGAGGTCGTCGACGATCTTGGCGACCACTTTCGGGTACTTCGCGCCGAAGGCAACCGCGAAGGCCTTGACCGCGACCTGAGCTTTGTAGCGCGCCATCGCCGACGGCCAGCACTGGGGCGGTCATGCCGCGGCGTTTGCAGTCGCGCAGCAGATCCGCCCACGACTCGCATGACTCCCGATAGCCGTCGGTGATCGCCACGAGTTCTTTGCGGCCGTCAGCGCGCACGCCGAGCATCACCAGCAGGCACAGCTTCTCCTGGTCCAGGCGGACCTTGAGGTGAATGCCGTCGACCCACAGGTAGACGTAGTCGCTGCCGGACAGGTCCCGGGCAGCGAACGTACGGGCTTCGTCTTGCCACTGCGCGGTCAGACGGGTGATCGTGGTGGCCGACAACCCGGCACCCGAGCCGAGGAACTGCTCGAGTGCGGGCCCGAAGTCGCTGGTTGATAGGCCGTGCAGATACAGCAGCGGCAGCACCTCACTCATCTGCGGGGACTTGCGTGCCCAGGCCGGCAAAATCGCCGAGGAAAACCGCTGCCGCTCACCAGAATCGGGGTCGACACGGCGATCGTTGACCCGCGGCGCCTTCACCTGCACGGCACCGGCCGCGGTCAGCACCTCACGCGGCTGGTGATAGCCGTTGCGGACCACCAGTCGGTGACCGTTCTCGTCGAGCTGATCAGCGAATGCGGCGACGTACGCGGCGACCTCGGCCTGCAGTGCAGCGGCCAACATCTGCCGGGCTCCGTCGCGGACGATCTCGTCCAACAACGACCGGCCGGCCTCGCCGCCGTTGGCCTCCTCGGCATCGTGAACTACGGTGAGCATGGGCGTACCTTCCCAACCAGCGCGCCAACGCCGGTCTTGATCGAATACCTGATTCCGTGATGATCATCCTCGGGAAGGTGCGCCCACTTTCAGGCCGCCTCGCCGGGCCTCATCCACAGGTATTGATCATTGCTCCAGGACCCCAACAACCCCGATACTGAATTAGGGAATGCAGTCCGCGCGAGATGCGTTTACCGCAACCGACTGCCAACTGACGTTGCAGTGACTGCTCGAAACGAATGGGGCAACGATGTCGGTGGAGTATGTCGAATACGAATCCAACGTCGATATTCGCTTTCCCGAAAACATCGCCTGGTTCGACACCGATACCGATTGCAGCGTGGTGCTGTCGCAACCCCACACCGACCCGGAACTCTGGAACCGCTACGTGGATGCGGCGGAGCAAAGCTATCGCCGGCACGGCGTCGAAGCGGTCGTCGACGCTGCCGCGATCCGCGGCGGTGCCGACACCGCGCTGTTCTGGACGGTCCTGGACCGCGGCGGCAACATGGTCGGCGGCCTGCGTGCCAAAGCCCCGCTCGGCGGCGCCGATGATTCTCATGCCGTGGTCGAGTGGGCCGGCCGGCCCGGACTGGCCATGGTGCGCAAGATGATCAACGACCGGGTGCCCTTTGGCGTCATGGAGATGAAAACGGCGTGGGTCTCCGACAACCGGACCAGCCAGCACGCCATCACGAATCTCCTGGCCCGCACCGCCTATCACGCCACCAGCGTCATGGGCGTGCAGTTCGTGATGGCCACGGCAGCCCAGCACGTCCTGGAATTGTGGAAATCCGGTGGCGGCGTGGTGGCGCCCATTCCGGCCACGCCGTACCCGGACGAGCGCTACCGCACCAAGATGATGTGGTGGGATCGACGGACCATGGTCAATCATTCTCAGCCGGAGCAGATTACGAAGGCGCTGCACGAGATCGACGCGATATCAACCAGGCTGGTCGCCGGTTGATGCCAGCTCTGGACGCTAACCACATCTCGATCCTCGACCCGCAGAACCCCGCCGACGCGGAATCCCTCGAAGCGCTGCTGCGCGACCCGACGGTGAACACCGTGGACACCTGGGCCGACCAGTTCGCCGCGCTGGCCGAACTCCGGCCGGCACCGACGTCCGATCTCCTCGACGAGCCCGCCCGCTGGGTCTACTACCCGTGGCGCGCGACGGTGCTGAAGCTGCTGGGACCGCGGTCGTATCGCCGACTGCGTCTGGACCGCAACCGGCATCTGGCCACCAGCGGCGAACAGGACCGGCTGGGCCGCCTCCGCATCGGCATCGTCGGACTCAGCTCGGGCCACCTCATCGCTCACTCGCTCGCCGTAGCGGGGTTCTGCGGCGAGCTGCGGCTCACCGATTTCGACACGCTGGGCGTGTCCAATCTCAACCGCATTCCCGCAACGGTTTTCGACATCGGCCTCAACAAGGCGACCGCCGCCATGCGCCGGATCGCCGAACTCGATCCCTACCTCCTCGTCCGGCATTCGTCCGCCGGACTGAGTGCCGACGCCCTCGCGCCGTTCCTCGACGGGCTCGACGTACTGGTCGAGCAATGTGACTCGTTGGAGATGAAACTGCACCTCCGGCACGGCGCCCGCGCCCGCGGGATCCCGGTGCTGATGGCCACCAGCGACCGCGGGCTGATCGACGTCGAACGCTTCGACATCGATCCCACCCGCCCGGTCTTCCACGGACTGCTCGGCGACATCGACCCCGACGCGATGGCGGGCCTGCCGATCGCCCAGAAGTTGCCGTACCTCATGCAGGTCTTCGACCCGGCCAGAGTTTCGCCGCGAATGGGTGCGTCCCTACTCGAGGTGGGCCGCACGCTGTCGGCCTGGCCACAGCTCGTCGGCGACGTAACCGTCGGAGCGGCAACAGTTTTGGAAGCCATCCGCCGGATCGGGCTGGACGAACCGCTGGCGTCGGGGCGCACCCAGGTCGACATCGGCGGTCTGCTCGGCGAATTGGCCGAACCCACCCGCGCGGACCCACCTGCCGACGGCGCCCTGCCGCCGTCCCCTGCGGTCGCCACCGGGCTCGGCCAGGTCGTCGACGCCGCGGTCGCCGCCGCCATCCGCGCCCCGTCGGGCGGCAATTCCCAGCCCTGGCACATCGCGGTGACAGCCGACAGCGTCGTCATCGGCATCGATCCCGCGCGCACGTCGACCATGGACGTCGGCTTCCGGGGCAGTGCGGTCGCCATCGGAGCCGCCGCGTTCAACGCCCGAGTTGCTGCCGCCGCCAACGGTTTTGCCACCGACGTGACCTACACCGAACCCGCCGGCGAGTCCCCGCTGCAGATCGCCCTCCGGCTGCGGCCGGGCGCCGACCCTGAGCTCGCCCGGTGCTACCCCGGGATCTTCGAACGTGAGACCAACCGCCACCGCGGGACGGGCGCACCGTTGCCCCCCGAGGTGTCCGAGACACTCGCGCGGGTGGCACAGCAACACGACGCACGTGTGCACGTGATGGTCGACCACGACGAGATCGCACGCACAGCAACGGTCTTCGCCGACGCCGACCGAATCCGCTATCTCACCCCCACCCTGCACCGCGAGATGATCTCGGAACTGCGCTGGCCCGGCGACGACGGATCGGACTTCGGCATCGACGTCCGTTCCCTGGGGCTCGATTCCGGCGATCTGGCCGTACTGCCCCTGCTGCGCCGGACCGACGTCGTTGCGGCACTCGATGACTGGGATGCCGGCTCCGTCCTCGGGGATGACACAAGTGGTCGCATGCGTTCCAGCAGTGCGATCGTCACCGTCATGATCCGAGGCGCGGCGCTGAGCGACTTCGCCCGTGGCGGTGCCGCCGTGGTCGCCGTGTGGATGGCGGCGCAGGACGCCGGCCTGGCCGTGCAGCCGATGTCGCCGCCGTTTCTCTACGCCCACACCGGAACCGAACTCGGCGAACTGTCCGGCAAGTACGCCGACGAACTCCGCCGACTACAGGACACGTTCCATGCGTTGACCAGCAAAGGGCCGGGCGAGGCCGTGGTGCTCGCGCTCCGAATATCGGATGCGCCACCGGCTTCGGTACCCAGCCGCAGGAGCACCGCCTTTGAGGTCAGCGCAGGTTAAGCTGATCGTCTCATGTCCATCGACGAGTCTCCCCCTTCACTGGATCGCCTGGTCACAGAGGTTGCGACGCGGTTGATGGCGGCGGACTCCAGCAACTCCACCAAGGTGTACACGGACGTTCTGGAGATCCTCGTCAACTACTTCGAGGTCGACGTCAGCTTCCTGCGCCGCAACGACCATGAGATCGGTGCTTCGATCCTCGTCGCGGAATGGCCACTGCGGCCGGAGATTCCGGACCCCGACCCCCTGCGCGTGGTGTACTTCGCCGAGGCCGACCCGGTCTTCGCGGAGACCGAGCACCGCAAGACACCGCTGATCGTGCGCCCCGACCCGGAGCCGGACGACTACCAGCGCCGCATCGAGGCGGACCGCAACGTCCCCCAGATATCACTGGCAGCAACGCCTTTGGTGTCCGGCGACCGCACCACCGGCGCCTTGGGCTTCATCAAGTACGGCAACCGGGAATGGGTCACCGAGGAGATCAACGCGCTGCAGGCCATCGCTTCGCTGTTGACCCAGGCCCAATCTCGGGGTCTCGCCGAGGAGCAGCTCCGGTACCTGGCCGAACACGACGACCTGACCGGCCTGAACAACCGGCGCGCCCTCATCGCCCACCTCGATGCCCGGTTGCAGCCGGGACAACCCGGCCCGGTCACCGCCCTCTTCTTCGACCTCGATCGGCTCAAGGCCATCAATGACTACCTGGGGCACAGCGCGGGTGACTCGTTCATCCGCGTCTTCGCCCAGCGCCTCACCGAAGGGGTCGACAGCAAGACCGTGATCGCCCGGCTCGGCGGTGACGAATTCGTCGTCGTCCCGGCCGAGCCGATATCCGCGACGAAGGCCGAAGCCCTGGCCTACCAGCTTCAGGACTCGCTGCGGCGTCGCGTCTGGATCGACGGCGAACGGCTCACGCGGACAGTGAGTGTCGGCGTCGCTTCCGGTATCCCGGGCTCCGACAACTCCTCCGACCTGTTGCGCCGGGCCGACCAGGCCGTCTTGAGCGCGAAGTCGGCCGGCGGGGATCGTGTCGCGGTGTTCACCACCGCGATGTCCCTGGAAACGGCCTACCGCAACGATATCGAGCTGCATCTGCAGGACGTCATCGAGAACGGCGCACTGCTGCTCAACTACCTACCGGAAATCGACATGCGCACCGGGAAGCTGCTCGCGACCGAAGCGCTCGTCCGCTGGGACCATCCCACACGCGGGCTGCTCCCGCCGGCCGCATTCATCGGTATCGCCGAATCGATCAACCTGGCAGGCGAATTGGGCCGTTGGGTGCTGCGGACGGCCTGTCGAGAGTTCGCCCGGTGGCGCGAGGACTTCCTGGCTTCGAAATCCGGCAGCGATGATGCCGATGACCGCGACGATTTCGAACTACGCGTCAACGTCTCCCCGGTCCAGCTGGTGACCGACGGCTTCGCCGAGTCGGTGGCCGACATCCTCGACGAATTCGGTCTCGACCGCGGATCGGTGTGCCTGGAGATCACCGAGAACGTCGTCGTCCAGGACAGCGAGTCCTCCCGCGCCACCCTGGCGGACCTCCGCAGAACCGGGGTCCGGCTGGCGATCGACGACTTCGGCACCGGCTACAGCGTGCTGTCCCATCTCAAGTCGCTACCGGTCGACATCCTCAAGATCGACCGCAGCTTCGTCACCGATCTGGGTTCCAACCCCGGCGACCTCGCGATCGTCCGGGCGATCATCGCACTGGCCGACTCGTTCGGTCTCCAGATCGTCGCCGAGGGTGTCGAAACCACAGCTGCCGCAACCACACTGCTGCGCCTCGGCTGTCACCGTGCGCAGGGCTTCCTGTTGTCGCGGCCGCTGCCGAGCGACCAGATGGCGACGCTGTACCGCAAGGGACGGGTACCGGTCCGGTTCACCAGCGAGATGTGATCCGAACCGCGCTAGCGCGCAACCAGTTCCACGCGGGCGAATCTGCTGGCGGGCAGGCCCACGATACAGACCTCGAGGGCGCCGGCCGGCGCCGCGGCAGTCTCGACGGATGCGCCCTTGCCGGTGAAATCGGGCGAGATCACGACGCCGTGGCGCGCACGTACGAAGTACGGCCCGTCGGGTGTGTTCAGTTCGGCTCCGATGATCCGGCGGTCTTCGAACAGCAGCGCCTGCAGCGTGCTGGCCGCGCTCACCGCGATATCGCGTTCGGCGGCCGCCGCCGCCAGCCAGTCGAACAATTGGCCCGGTCCGTCGCCCGTGCTCCATTCGATGGCGCCGAGCGAAGACAGCTGGAGCGTCGTGCCCGCCGAGTCGCGCAGGGTCTCCGAGGACCAGCCGCGAACCGTGCTGTAGAGCGCGCCGGTGGCCGAATCCAGGCACACCCGGGCCCAGTCGAGCAGTCCCGCGCCGAAGAACGTCTCGATGGTGCGCGTGTGCGTCTCGGACTCCGTCAGCTCGCGCACGACACGGGCCGGCACCGAAGCGCCGTCCGACGGCGGTTCGGCCGCGTCATCGACTTCGGCGGTCACCGCAGCGAAATAGACGGCGGTGGCGTCGAGCTGCTCGCCGAGGTCGGGCTCGGCCGCTTCGACTTCGCCGGGTCCGCCGGCTTCCGGGGCGGGCTCGTCGTCGGGAATCCCTCGCGGTACGCCGAACTCGTCGATCCTTGCGTCGAGCGTGGCGCCCAGAGTGACGCAATGCACATCATCGCCGCGCAGCCAGCGCCCGTCATCGGCGTGCAGCGCTCCGGCAACCATCACATCTGCGGCGGCGTCGACCGCGGCAATGGCTGTCGCCAGGCCACCGATACCGGCGCCGACGCACAGCACGTCAACTTCTGCGTCCCAATCCAACCTGAAATCCCTGAGTTAAGCGGCAGCGAATTGCAACAATCCGACAGCCAGGGATCGATTTCGCCGTTCGGCTACTTTACATACTCTCGGAATGAACGACACCAACAACGGCCTACGTTATGGCACCCTTAGGATGATTCGGGGGGCTAGCCACAGAACGCGCGCTGACGGAAGGTGATCGACGAATGGGGCGCCAGCCGCGATCCGAAGTGACCCGACGCAAGATCATTGACTCTGCTGTCGATTTGATCAACGAGATCGGTTATCCCGCCGCTGGATTGGCTGACATCATCGAACGCGCCGAGCTGACCAAGGGTGCGCTGTACTACCACTTCGATTCCAAAGAGGCACTGGCCACTGTCATCATCGAAGAGGCAATGGTTCTGCTGCACAACGTGTTCCAGTCCGCACGGGATTCGGAGCACAGCGCGATGAAGTCACTCATCGTCGGCACCTTCATCACCAGCGATCTGCTGGCGACCAACCGCACGGCCCAGGCCGGAACCAAACTGCTGCGGACGTTCGCGGGGTTCAACCCGACCGCGCGACACAGCTACGTCAACTTCGTCGACCAGTTCACCTCGGACATCAAACGCGCCGAAACGGACGGCGACCTGCGCCCCGGCGCGGACCCAGCCGATGTCGCCAACACACTGGTGGCGTGGATCCTCGGCGCGGAGTTGATGTCCAGCGCCGCGTCCGACGGTGACGACCTCCGCGACCGGTTCACCAAGCAGTGGCGCGTTCTGATGCCCGCGATCGTGACGGCGGAATCGCTCGACCGTCATCTCGACTTCATGGTGGCCGCATCCGCGCGACAGACCGACATCACGGAGCACACCGCCACGCCCTGAGTCCACATCGCTAACTAAGTTCACTTCTTTGTTGCTAGGCTGCCATCAGCCCAAGCGACAGAGGAGTCTGCATGGACCTCAATTGGTCGGCCAGCGATCTGGCATTCCGCGATGAAGTACGCACGTTTCTGCAAGAAAATCTGACACCGGACATCCGAGAAGCCGGGCGGCTGATGACGAGCGTGTACAGCGATCACGACGCGAGTCTCGCCTGGCAGCGCATCCTCCACGAGCGCGGTTGGGCAGCACCGGCCTGGCCCGTCGAATACGGCGGCTGCGATTGGAGCTTGACGCAACACTACATCTTCAGCCGGGAGTCGACCCTGGCCGGGGCGCCGTCCCTGTCCCCCATGGGTATCCGCATGGTGGCGCACGCGATCATCCGCTTCGGCACCCCTGAACAGAAGGACTACTTTCTGCCCCGCATCCTGACCGGCGAGGTCTTCTTCTGCCAGGGCTACTCCGAGCCCGAAGCCGGATCCGACCTGGCCGCCCTGACCATGGCCGCCGTTTCCGACGGCGACGACCTGGTGTGCACCGGCAGCAAGATCTGGACCACCCACGCCACCGAGGCCAACTGGATGTTCGCGCTCGTGCGCACCACCCGCAGCGCCAAGAAGCAACACGGCATCACCTTCGTGCTCATGGACATGAGCACACCGGGCATCGAGATCCGGCCGCTGGTGATGACGTCCGGCGAAGAGGTCCAGAACCAGGTGTTCTTCGACGCGGTCCGGGTGCCCAAGAGCAATGTCATCGGACAGATCGACGACGGCTGGACCGTCGCGAAGTACCTGCTCGAGTTCGAGCGCGGCGGCGGCGCCGCCGCCCCGGGCCTGCAGGTGCTGGCCGCCGACATCGCCGCGGCGGCGGCGAAGGCGGCGGGCCCCGACGGCGGCCGGCTGCTCGACGATGCCGCGTTCTCGCGCAAGCTCGCCGATGCACGGATTCGTACCGAAGTGCTCGAGATACTCGAATACCGCGTGCTGGCCGCGCTGGCCGGCGGCGGCCATCCGGGCGCAGCGTCGTCGATGCTCAAGGTCCTCTCCACGGAGTTGAGCCAGACCCTGACCGAACTGGCCATGGAGGCCGCCGGGCCCAGAGGTCGGGCGTACCAGCCGCATGCCACCCGTCCCGGTGGTCCGGTGGCCGAATTCACCCCTCCCGCAGACGGTTACGTCAGTGGTGAGGCATGGCAGGCCGTGGCGCCACTGCGCTACTTCAACGACCGCGCCGGGTCGATCTACGCCGGCAGCAACGAAATTCAGCGCAACATCCTCGCCAAAGCAGAATTGGGGCTGTAAATGGACTTCACCTTCTCCGCGGAACAGGAACTTCTCCGGGACGGCCTGTCCAAGTTCCTGGCCGGCCGGTACGACCTCGAATCCAGCCGTGCGGCAGCGAAATCCGGGCCGGGCTGGCAGCCCGACATCTGGCGGTCGTTCGCCGAGGAACTCGGCATCCTCGGCGCCGCGCTGCCCGAGGACGTCGGCGGCATCGGCGGCGGGCCCGTCGAGGTCATGTTGATCGCCGAAGCGCTGGGTCACGCCCTGGTCATCGAACCGTACGTGGACACCGCGGTGGTCGCCGGCGGCCTGCTGCTGCGATCCGGTAGCCCGGTGGCAGGCCCGGTGTTGGAGGAAATCGCCTCCGGCACAGCGGTTGTCGCACTCGCTGCAGCCGAGGCGCACAGTGGCGACCGCTGGCAGGACGTCCAGACCACCGCCACCCGCGACGGCGACGCCTGGGTACTGAGCGGCGACAAGATCGTGGTGGTCAACGCGCCGTTGGCCACGCATCTGCTCGTCACCGCGCAGACCGCCGGCGGCATCTCGCTGTTCCTGGTCGACGTGTCCGAGCCCCGCGCCGGGCTGACGATGCACAGCTACCGCACCGTCGACGACCGGCGCGCGGCCGACCTGGAACTGCGCGAACTACGACTGCCGGGCGACGCACTCCTCGGCACCGAAGGCGACGCCTGGCCGTCCATCGCCCAGGCGCGCGACGAGGGCGCCGCCGCCGTGTGCGCCGAAGCCGTCGGCAACATGCGAAAGGTGTTGGCCGACACCGTCGAATACGCCAAGCAGCGCCAGCAGTTCGGCCAGCCGATCGGCAGCTTCCAGGCACTGCAGCATCGCATGGTCGACATGCACATGGAGCTCGAACAGTCCGTGTCGGCGGTGTACCTTGCCGTGCTCAACCTGGAAGCCGACGCGCACACCCGGGCACGCGCGGTTTCCGCGGCCAAGGCCACCGTCGGCCGCGCCGCACGGTTCATCGGCCAGAACGCCGTACAGCTGCACGGCGGCATGGGTATGACCGAAGAGCTCGCCATCGGCCACTACTTCAAGCGGCTCACCGCCGTTCAGTACGAATACGGCTCCACCGACCACCACGTGACCCGCTACGCAGAACTGACCCGCGGCTGAGTTCGGCGCCGCGCAACTCTGGGTGTGCCCTCACCTGATCCGGCCGGACCGGATCAGGTGAGCGTCATCTGCTTCTGCGCGTACAGCTTTGCCCACTCGGCGCGCGGCCGGATCGACGTGTCGACGTCGACGGCTTTGGCGCGCAGGGCACCCGCCGTCGCCTGGTCCTTCGGGGTCAACTTGAACGGGTCCCAGCCGAAGAACCGGCAGGAGTTCTGCCAGGTGATCTTGTCGATGTCGGAATCGCTTGCGCCCGCGGCATTCAACTCGGCCAGCACCTGCTCGGGCGCATCGGGCCAGAAGCAGTCCGAGTGCGGATAGTCGCACTCCCAGGCGATGATGTCGATACCGATCTCGTGGCGCAGCTTCAGCGACGTCTTGTCGGTGACGTAGCACGCCAGCGAATGCTCACGGAAGACGTCACTGGGCAGCTTGTCCCCGAAGTCGCGGCGCAGCCATTTCTGGTTGGTGTAGTGCCGGTCGCTGCGATCCAGATAGAACGGGATCCAACCGATACCGCCTTCGGAGAACGCGAATTTCAGGTCCGGGTAGTTGCGCATCGCCGGGCCCCACAGCAGGTCCTGGGCGCACATCGCAGAGACCTGCGTGGCCAGGATGATCAGATTGTCGATCGGGGCGTCCTTGGCCATCGAGATCGCGCCGAAACCGGTGCCGATGTGCAGGCACATCACGACGTTCTCTTCCGACAGGGTACGGAACACCGGGCCCCAGTAGTCTTCGTCGAAGTAGCTCGGCAGGCCTTCCAGGTGCGGCAACTCGGGCATCGTCACCGCCCGGCACCCTTTCGCGGCGACGCGACGGATCTCACGGCACATCGCCTCGGGGTTCCACGTCGGCAGGATCGCGATGGGGATGAACCGGTCCGGGTACGAACCGGCCCATTCATCGATATGCCAGTCGTTGTAGGCCGAGACCATCACCAGGGTGGCCTCTTCGCGGTGCATGTTCAGGTGCCGGGCGGAGAAACCGGTGAAGGTCGGGAAGCACATCGAGGCCAGGATGCCGTTGCGGTTCATGTCGCGCACCCGCTCGTGCACGTCGTAGACGCCGGGACGCATCTCTGCGAACCCGGCAGGATCGCGGCCCCACTCCTCGGCCGGCCAGGAGACCACGGCATTGAGCCCGCTCACTCCTTGGGGGCGGCCCTGGTACATCCACTGGTCGACGCCCTTGTCGTCGGTGACGACGATCGGCGCCTCGGGCTTGTACTTGTCCGGAACGTGGTTGACGAACATGTCGGGCGGCTCCACGACATGGTCATCGATGCTCACCAGGATCAGGTCGTCGGTATTCACTGGACTCCAATTGCTCCTCACGTGCGCGGCATCCTCACGTCCGCGCCTGCACACCTCAGTAGTACCGTCTACAGGCGTGACCGTCTCTGCACTTTCGGACAGAGGTTTATCTCAAACGGCCAAGATGTCCGAGCGGCCGGTGATCGAGCTGCGCCGCGGCGGCCGCGTCCTCGGCGGCAGCTACCTCTACGAGGGCGACGCGCTGATCACCGGCTGGCACTCGCACGAGGTGCACCAGATCGAATACGCACTGCACGGCCTCGTCGAGGTGGAAACCGATGTCGCCCACTATCTACTGCCGCCGCAACAGGCCGCCTGGATACCGGCCGGCCTGCCCCATCAGGCGGTGATGAACCCCGACGTCCAGACCGTTGCCGTGATGTTCGATCCCGGCCTGATCTCGGACCGGTCGGACCGGGCTCGGATCATCGCCGTCTCCCCACTGATCCGCGAGATGATGATCTACGCGTTGCGGTGGCCCATCGACCGGCCGGACGGCGATGCCGTCTCCGACGGGTTTTTTCGCACCCTGGCGCATCTCGTCGCCGAAGCGCTGGACCACGAAGCGCCGCTGAGCCTGCCGACGTCCGAGCACCCGATCGTCGCCGCGGCCATGGCCTACACGAAAGCGCATCTGGCTTCGGCAACGGCCGAACAGGTGAGCCGCGCGGTCGCGGTGTCGCAGCGGTCGCTGCGCCGGCTGTTCCAGGAGTCCATCGGATTATCTTGGCGGACTTATCTTCTCAACGCCCGGATGCTCCGGGCGATGGCGTTGCTGACAGAACCGGGGCAGTCGGTGCAGGCCACTGCCACCGCGGTCGGCTTCGAGAGCCTGAGCGCGTTCACCCGCTGCTTCACCCAGTTCAGCGGGCAGTCACCGTCGGGTTACCGGCGCCAGACCGCGGAGACGGCGCGCGCGCCGCACGAGTCGCGATAAGGGTCGCGATCACGGCCGGTCAGCCATCTCCCAGGTGCGATCACATCGCACCTGGGTCTCGGCGATCAACCGCGCGTTCGGCTCGTCGACCGCACGGACCCAGTGCTCGGCCGCGATCAAACTGCGTCCGCCGGCGATGTGGCGCGCAAGCAGTCGCTGCCGCCGCACCTCGTCGGCGCCGCTGAGGTAGTACAGCCGATCGATCAGCTCCCGCGCACCGGCAAAGCCGTTGGACGGCAACGCCAGATAGTTCCCCTCCGTGACCACGAGCCGGGCCGCCGCGGGCACAACCAGTCCGGCCGCAACAGACTCCTCCATCGCCCGATCGAACCGTGGCACATAGACATCGGCAGTCTGATACGCGTCCCGCACCCGAGCCAACGCCACCAGGAAACCGGCCGCATCGAAGGTGTCCGGGGCACCCTTACGGCCTTTGCGGCCGAGCCGCGCCAGCTGCGCATTGGCGAGATGAAAGCCATCCATGGGCAGTAGGGCCGCGAAATCATGCTGCGCGGAATTGAATTCATCGACGAGATGTGCGGCCGCGGTCGACTTGCCGACACCCGGTGGCCCGGTGAGACCGACAACCACCCGGCCCGACCGCTCATCGAGCAGTCGGGCGACATCGTCCGTCAAGCGGGCCATGGCGCGGACATTAGCCGTTCGGCGCGTCCAAGTCGAAGACGTGCAGCACGCGATACCGGCAATGTCACCGGCGCTGCGGCTCGGGCGCACACGCCGTCAACAGCTCCGTGCCGTCCTTGCCCGCGACATCAGCGGGACTCAGCCAGCCGAATCCCTGGAACCAGTAGGTATCCGGTGCATGCCGGCCCGACTCGGTGACGGCCGGACCGAGGTCGGTTGTGGTGGTTTCCGGCTCCCCGCTGGGGCGGTAGACCCGCAGCAGCACCGTTTTCCGGGTCCGCCAGTCGAATCCGCCGGGCAGCGGCCGTGCCACAGCGAAGCCGGGGTACGGCCCGGTGGCGGTCAGGGAGTCGAACGGGACGGCATTGCGTGCGTCGGCAGCCAGTACCATATCCGTCTGACCGGGCTGGAATGTCAGGATCACCGCGTCCACCGGACCGCAGTACCGGCCGGGCCAGATTCGCAACGTCCCGTCGGTGACGCGCACCCCGAAAACCCTCGGCAGTTGCCGGCCCCGCGCGGGGTCACGCGAACAGAGCGTCAGGAACTTCGTGCCGTCCCGGGCCGCGACGCCCGCAGGATTGAGCCAACCGATGCCCTCGAACCAGTAGGTGTCCGGCGGATGCCGGTCCGATTCCGTGATCGCCTCGCCCAGCTTGCTGACACCGCCGAATGATCGTGGCGACTGCGGAAAGACGGACACGGTGTCCGCGGTGCGCCAGTCGAATCCGGCGGGCAGCGGCGTCACCACATCGAACCCTGGATAGGGCCCGCCGACGGTGAGGTACTCGACTTCGACGCCGGGGTTCGGCGGAGTCGTGCGTGCACCGATGGCTTCCGGCAATGGCGTCGCCTCGAGCTTCAGTTCCGCCTTGGCGCGGCCATCGATGTTGAAGGTGACGTTGACGGCCGTCGTGCCGCGGCATGGTGAGCCGGTCCACACCCGCAGTTGTCCGTCGGTCACCCGGACTCCGAATTGCACCGGTAGCGACGGCTTCCCCAGGGGGTCACAGCCGCACAACGCCAGCAGCGTCACGAAAGCCACACCGAGACAGTGGATTCGCCGGATCACGAGTAACCCCCGTCCGATGCGCCGGCGTTGGTCTCGAACGGATTTCGGCGGCCGGTGAGCTTTTCGGCGGCCAGACTGATCGCGTACTGCTTGGCGAATTCCACGGGTCCCAACGCGGCCCACTGTCCCGAGTGCCGCTCTTCGTGATGCAGGACGCGATCGATGTCCATGTCCTGCTGGCGTGCGCCGCCGGGCCCGTCGTACCACATCTGACCCGACCCGATGATCTTGCGGAGTTGGTCGCCCGCATCCGCCGGGTGATCGATGTTGATCAGGAACACGTCACCATAGGTGGATCCGGCCTGCTGGCTCAGCTGGTTCTGGATGAACCCGCCGCCCAGTCCCATCAGCATGCCGTTGGGTGTGGTGGCGAACCGCCCGCCGCTGCCCGCCAGTCGCGGAACCTGTTCGTAGCTCCAGGAATTCGCCGACTGCCGGTCGACGATGCGCTGCACCTCGGTCGCCGTGTAGGGCGTTTCGGCGAAGTCGGTGGTCGGGTTTCCTTTTTTGTAGCTGGTGCCCGCGTTGAGGATGTACGTCATCAACACGGCCCGGCGGGCGTCGTCGGCGCTGGTCCCCGGCGGTAGCAGGAAGTAGGTGTTGTCGTCGCTGGGATCGCTGCTCGTTCGGTTGTTGTCGACGACGCGCTCCATGCCCTCGAGGATCTCGAAACTCGCCGGGGTGAGCTTCTGCTGCCGTGCGATGTCGACGATGACCTGAGGCGGCACACCCTTTTTCGCCGCATTCTGCAGCCACTCCCGGTAATACCCCGCGCTGGTCCCGCTCAGCAGGCCCGCGTCGCGCAGCGCGTCCTCGTACTTGTTGACGGGGTCGTATCCCGGTTCCCCGGGATCATCACCGATTCGTGCGTCTTTCGCTTCCGGCACGTCGAACGGAATACGTTCGGCAGCTGCTTGGTCGCCGTGCTCGTAAAGGAACGCGGCCGAATCGAGCTTCCCCGCGAACGCGGACATGCCCTGTCCCAGCACCTGCGCACGACGCAGGAGCGCAGCCCCCACCTCGCGACACGCCTGGCCGCTGTCGAGCCCGGCCACCGGGCCCGCGGCGGCAGACAGTTCGGGGCCGCCGCCGTCGTTGACCAGTCCGCCGGCCACGTCCGCCAGCTCCGCTGCGGTTTCCCGCAACGAGGCCACGACGACCGTCAACGGCGCCGTCATGCCAGTTCCCAACCGACCTTGCGGAGCTGATGGCCGGTGTCGCGGTCGGCCGCTTCGAATTTCGCGAGCAGCAGTTTGATCGCGTTCTCGACCTCGATCCGCTTGGCCGCGATCTGCAGCGCCTGGACCGGCGAAACCCGCGCATACCAGCGGAGCCAGAAGCCGGGCGTGACCCCGCCGTCGTCGGCGACGTCCCACTGCGACCCGGCAGCGTCGACTGCCTTCTTCAGACTGGCGCGGAGCTCGGTGAGCTGGGCACCACCTGTCGCCAACGGCTCTGCCACGGCATCGAGCTGGTTCCGATATGCGGTCTGCTCGTCGAGCGATTCGCGCCCCTGCTTCTGCGCGGCATCGGCGGCGGTGCCGGTCCAGTCCTCGGCCAGATGGGCGAATTGCGTTCGTGCCCGGTCGATCTGGGCGCCGACGCGCTGGGCCGCGGCCCGCGCGTCGAGGGATGCGGTCAGCAGCGATTCCGGATCGGAATTCAGCACCTGCGACACCGTGTACGACATGGACCGTCCCCCGTTCCCATCGGTCTCCATTGTCCCCCACGGGCCGCAGGCCACCGGTCACCAAAAATCGCGTCCCCGCGACCAGGATGTCACCTAGTGGGAACCTGCCTTCCACTGACGCTGCGGGCCGACTAAGACCGAATGATGACCTCCCACATCGCGCCCCCGCCCGACACAATGCAAGCAATGGTGCTGACCGAGTTCGGCGGCCCCGAGGTGCTGCACGCCGCCGAGTTGCCCACCCCGGTGCCCGCGGCCGACGAGGTGCTGGTCGAGATCGCCTGCACCAGCGTCAACCCGGCGGACTGGAAAACCCGCGAGGGCAAGCTCTCCGCCTACATCGACTATCACTTCCCGTTCGTGCTCGGCTTCGACCTGGCCGGCGTCATCGCGGCAGTCGGGCCGGGCGTGACCCGTTGGCAGGTGGGCGATCAGGTCTTCGGGATGTCCAACCAGCGCAACGGGAATGACGGCACTACGCCGAATACTGCCTCGCATCGTCCGAGCTGCTCGCGCCACTGCCCGCCGGCTGGAGCCACGTCGACGCCGCGGGACTGCCGGTGGCGGGCAGCACCGCCTACGGCGGCATGGTCGACGCCGGCGGGCTGCAGGACGGCCAGACCGTGCTGATCAACGGCGGCGCCGGTGGCGTCGGCAGCATCGCGATCCAGATCGCCCGGGCGCTGGGCGCGCGGGTCGCGGTGACGTGCAGCCCGAGGAACTTCGATTACGTCACCGAACTCGGCGCCGAGCTGGCCATCGACTACCGCGGCGGCGACGTCGTCGCGCAGCTGCGGGCCTGGGCTCCGTCGGGCGTCGATCAGGTGCTCGACGCCGTCGGGCTGGACACCCTGCTGCCGCATGCCGAGGAGCTGGTGGCTCCCGGCGGCAGCTACGTCGAGATCGAGACCCTCATTTCGCGCGCCGACGAGGAGCGGGTGGCCCGTGCCGCCGAGCGCGGCGTGCGGATCGTCTCCAACATGATCGCGGTCCAGCGCCAGCCCCAGCACCTCATGGAGTTGGCCGCACTCTGCGCCAAGGGCGCGATCCGGCCACCGGAAACCGAGGTGCTGCCACTGTCGAAGGTGGCTGACGCGCACCGCCTCGTCGAGGCCGGGCACGTCCGCGGGAAAGTCATCCTCGCCACGCATTCCGGCTGAGCTCGCCCGGCCAAAGCCCTTGGGACGGAGACTCATCCGACCACCGGGCTGGTAGCGTGATGCGGACGTTCAGGCCGAGGCACGGGAGGCATTGTGGGGCATCGCGAATTGCTCCATCACCTGGTGTCCGACGCCGCTGCCGCAATGCCTGATCGGCCGGCTCTCATCGCCGAGGACGGCACCGTCACGACGTTCGCGCAGTTCGACCGGTCGATCGCGGCGGTCGCCGGCTGGATCGCGTCGCGGACCAGGCGCGGCGACCGCGTCGCGGTGATCGCCGACAACGGCCCGGATTACGCGACGCTCTACTACGCGGTGCCCGGCGCCGGACGCATCCTGGTCCTGATCAATCAGCGGCTCAGTGCCGACGAGCATGTCGCACAACTGGCGACCGCGGCTCCGACCTTGATACTGGGTGACGGCCGCTATCTGGGGCCCCTGAACCGGCCCGAGGCAATCTCGTTCGACAGCGAAGAGTGGACTGCGGCAACTCAATCGGCCGGACGGCCCGGGCCCGACGAACCTGACGCCGACGACCCCGTCTGGCTGCTGTTCACCAGTGGGTCGACGGGAGCGCCGAAAGGTGTTGTGCACACGCATCGTTCGATCACCGCGGCGGTCCGGGGCAGTATCGCCGGCAGGTCGGTCCGTCCGGGCGGTGTCTATCTGCTGCCGTTTCCCATGTGCCACATCGCCGGGTACAACATGCTGGTGCACCACGGTGCCCGGTCGACGGTGCTGCCGGTGGCGGCATTCCGGCCCGATGACTTCGCGGCCGCGGTGAACCGGCACCAGGTGACCTCGTGTTCGTTGGCCCCGACCATGCTGCACAGCCTGCTGGCCCATCTGGACCAGGCCGGCACCGATCTGCCGTCGCTTCGCGACATCGCCTACGGTTCGTCGGCCATTCCGGCCGACCTGCTCCGGCGTGCCCTCGACCGGCTCGACGTGGGATTCCACCAGGGTTACGGAATGACCGAAACCGGCGGCAACGTCACGTTTCTCGGGCCCGAGGACCACCGGGCGGGCGCTGCTGGCGACACCGCCGTCCTCGGGTCGGCCGGCCGTCCCCACGGCGGCGTGCAGATCCGGATCGCGCCGAACGGCGAAATCCTGGTGCGCGGAGACCAGGTGGCGGTCCGGTACTGGCCCGACACGCCCACGACCGTCGACGGCTGGTTGCACACCGGCGACGTCGGATATCTCGACGACGAGGGCCGACTCGTGGTGTCCGACCGGCTGAAGGACATCATCATCACCGGCGGCGAGAACGTGTCCTCGCGGGAAGTCGAGGACGTGCTGTCAGCGCACCCCGACGTGGATCAGGTTGCGGTCGTGGGGGTTCCGGATCCGTACTGGGGTGAGGCCATCTGCGCGGTCGTCGTGCCCAGCGGCGGGGCTCACCCTGACGCGGATGCCCTGACCGCGTATGTTCGCGAGCACATCGCGGCCTTCAAGCGCCCCCGGCACGTCGTGTTCGTGGACGCCCTACCGCTGACGACCAATGGCAAGATCGCGAAACAGATACTGCGCGAACAGCTCCGAGCACGATTCACCAACTAGCGCGGCTGCTCAGGGCGTGGTCGTCGCGAGGCCTGCCCGCTCGACGCTCATCAGGCTCTCGGTCTCGTGCTCCTGCCGGTACGCCGCACCACCGCCGTTGAGGCCGAACAGCCGCTTGCTCCACAACAACCACAGCACGGCGATGATGTTCACCAGCAGCATCGCCACGCGCAGTGTGGTGACCTTTTCCGTCAGCTCGTAGATCTCCAGCGGCAGGAAGATACCGGTGGCCACCACCGCGAAATACTCTCCCCACCGCCACATCCCCCACAGCCCGACAGCTTCCACCAACTCGATCAGCGCATACACCGCAATGCCGATCCCGATCCACAACAGGGTCGTGCCCGACATGGTGAAGGCATCGTTGATGTGCCGAATGATCTTGGAACCGTCGATGTTCCAGCCGATCTGGTCGGCCAGCGGCCGCAGCAGGGGCAGGTCCTTCTCGAACATGTCCCGCAGATGCACACGCGCCGCTCGCACCCTGAAGACGCCGTAGGACATCGCGGCCAGCAGCAGGAATCGGAAGACGCGCTCGACCGCCAGCACCCGCATCAGCACGCGGTCGCGCAGCAGCCGGCCGCGCGGGACTTCGGGTGCCGATTCCGCCGGTCCCTTCCCCCGTGGCGGGCCGACGACGAACGTCTCGCACCTCAGGCAGCGCCACGCCTCACCGACCGGGGTCTGCACGTGCAGACGGGCGGCCAGCTCCGGCTCATCCGGGGCGAACGTTGCGTGGCCGCGGAGTCCGCAGGACCGGAGGGCGAAATCCACCATGTCCGTACCGTATCGACACGAGCTGAGCGGAGCACCCGAATCCGCCCGCCGTAGTTCCGCCGGTTCAAGGAAGATGGACCGATGCCATCCCTACTGTGGTTCCGTCGCGACCTGCGGCTGCATGACCTGCCCGCGCTGGCGGCTGCGATCGACCAGGACCGTGACGTACTCGCGTGCTTTGTGCTCGACCCGCGCCTCGAGGCGTCGTCGGGCCCGCGCCGTCTGCAGTTCCTGGGCGACTGTTTGAGACACCTGAACGCAGAACTCGATGGCCGACTCCTGATCACCCGTGGCCGCCCTGAAGAGCGAATTCCGTTGATCGCCAACAAAGTCGATGCCACTGCAGTGCACATCTCGGCAGATTTCTCGCCGTTTGGCCGACGCCGCGACAGCCGCGTGCAGGACGCCCTGGACGGTATCCCCCTGATATCCACCGGATCGCCGTACCTGATCTCGCCGGGGCGGGTCACCAAAGACGACGACAGCCCATACAAGGTGTTCACGCCGTTCTTCCGTCGCTGGCGTGACCACGGCTGGCGGCAACCGGCCGGCACCGGTGCACAATCGGCACGGTGGATCGATCCGGGCAGCGTGGCGACCGCCGTGTCCAAACTTGCCGACGCCCCAGACACTGGTGTGCCGGCCGGATTCACCGCCGGCGAGGAGGCAGCTCGGCACCGGTGGCAGCAGTTCGTCGACGAGGGACTGGGCGACTATGACGACCACCGCGACCTGCCCGGCATCGACGGCACGAGCCATATGTCGGTGCATTTGAAGTTCGGCACCATTCATCCCCGCACCATGGTCGCCGACCTCGACTTACGCCACAGCAGCCACCTTGCGTACCTGCGCCAGCTTGCTTTTCGCGATTTCTATGCCGCGGTACTGCATCACTGGCCGAACAGCGCCTGGCACAACTGGAACCGCGACTTCGATGTCATCGAGACCGATACCGACGACGCGGCAGAGCGGCTCTTCGAAGCCTGGAAGGCCGGACAGACCGGATTCCCGTTCGTCGACGCCGGCATGCGGCAATTGCATCAGACCGGATTCATGCCCAACCGGGTACGTATGATCGCCGCGTCCTTTCTGGTCAAAGACCTGCACCTGCCTTGGCAATGGGGCGCCCGCTGGTTCATGGAGCAGTTGGTGGACGCCGATATCGCCAACAATCAGCATGGCTGGCAATGGTGCGCGGGCAGCGGCACCGATGCCGCGCCCTACTTCCGGGTGTTCAATCCGACAGCGCAAGGACAGAAATTCGACCCCACCGGCGCCTACATCCGCCGCTGGATTCCCGAACTGGCCGACGTGGTTGATCCCCACCTCAAATCGGGATCGCGGCCGGCCGACTACCCGGCGGCGATCGTCGATCACGGCGAAGAACGCGGCGAAGCGCTCCGCCGGTACCAAGCGGTCGGCGCCCGAAGCGCCGCCGTGCGCGCGTCGCGGAAACCGTAGCGATTCCCCGGCGTATGGCAGCATCGACAGGGGGCACCTGCCAATTGGCCAGTGCCGTCGCGGTTCTGCCGCACCGGGGGAAGGATTGCGATGCGTGTCACGACATTACTGATCACGGGAGTCGCGACAGCCGTCACCGCGGCCGTCGGCGGCGCCGCAACAGCGCCTGCGGTCCGCTCGAGGTGGTATGCGCAACTGCGGAAGCCGGCCTACCAGCCGCCGCGTCAGGTGTTTCCGGTGGTCTGGCCGGCGCTGTATGCGGACATCGCCGCGGTGTCGGCCGCCACCATCGATGAATTGGGGGCAACCGGCCGCGACATCGAGCGACGCGCCTACCGGAACGGGCTCGCACTGAACCTCGTACTCAACGCCGCGTGGTCCTGGTTGTTCTTCAACCGCCGCCGGTTCGGAACGGCGACAGCCGTCAGCGCCGTGCTGACGGTGAGCAGCGCCGATCTGTCAAGGCGGGCCGTCGACGCCATCGGCGGACGGGCCGCACCACTGGCGCTGTATCCGCTGTGGTGCGCTTTCGCCACCGTGTTGTGCGGGCACATCCGGCAACTGAACCGCCGAGCCGGCCAGTCGTAGCCGCGGAGGTCTGGCACTCACCGGGCCATCGACCTACGCTGGCGAGCATCCACGCCCGATACACGCGGAGGCCAGGTTGCCGAATCCGGAAGCTTTTCTCGACCAGTTCGCCGATGACGCGTCCGGGCGGGTGTTCGCCGAGCCGTACCACACGCCTGATGGCTCGACTGTGATCCCCGTCGCCAAGGTCAGCCACGGCGGCACCGGACCGACGGCAAAACCGCTGGGCGTCTTCGTCATCCGTGACAGTGGCACGACCTGGGTGCCCGCCGTCGATGCGGACCGCATCGCGTTGGTCGGTGTCGTGACGGGCCTGGTGGCCGCGACAATCGGCTGCCTTGCGCTGCTGCGGCGCCCGCCGTGGCCGGACCTGTCCGATCACGGACATCTGGCGCCGGGCCGGCGCCGATTCACTTCATAGCTCTCCACATTGCGTGTTTCGCGAGTCCGCTCCCGGGTATCTGGTGTTGCGGGGGTCGTGGAGTTGTTCGACCGCGGGACAGCGCGGAAGAGCGATTCCTCTTTCATCACGAGCACACGCAAGGAGATCAACCCATGACCTTGAAGAAGACCGCAGCGCGTGCAGTTGCAACCAGCATGCTTGGCCTGGCAGGCCTCGGCGTCGGCGCCGGCCTCGCGCAGGCAGACCCGGTCGGCCCGATGCCGACACCGCCATTTCCGTCGCCAAACGTCCCCGGACCAGGCGTAAACGCCGGGACACCGGGCAACCCGCTCCCGCCGGGACGCGGTTTCCTCCCGCCTCCTGGACACGGCGGGCCGATGCCGCAGGACCGTATTCCGTTCACCGCGACGCCGTCGTGGGTCCTGGTCCCGGTGGTGCCGCCGATGGGCACCCCACCGGCACCGGCGCTCCCGGACTGGGCCACCGGCATGCAGGTGGTCTGGAACCCTGACCTGGGCGCTTGGGGCGTCTGGGACATGCAGGGCAGCGCGTTCATCCGCATCTGACCGACAGCAAGCGGCCGCCACCCCGTCGTTTGACGGGGTGGCGGCCCGCTGACGGGGACTGCGGACCTCGCAGCACTCACCAAATCCCCGGAAACTCTACGGATACTCCCAGCTGTATCCCAGGCAGAAATGCTAACTCTGGCGTCAATTCTTTCTACCGTTACCGCTGACAGCCATCAGTGCGCGGGCGGAGGGAACGACCATGGGTTGCTCACGGTACATCGGCCGGGTCGGCGCCCTGGCAGTTTTTCTGGGGGTCGGCGTATCGCTGACGACGGGGCAGGCGATCGCCTACGCCGAGCCGTCGGCGACGGACACCTCGCACGCGACACAAGCAGCAACCCCAGGCAAGCCGGCACCCCACACGCCCACCTCAGAGACGGCGGCACGGGCCGACACGACGCCGGCCTCGACGCCAGACGGATCGGTGCCCTCACCCCACAAGCCCAAGCGGCAGCCGAAGAACAAGGGCGCTGACAGCAAGAACACCGAGACGGCCGGCAAGCACCGCGACGCGAATTCCACCCGCCACGCAGACCGCGCCACCAAGGCCGCGCCGGCCTCGACCACCGGCGAATCCGTCAGCGCCACAACGAAAACCGATCAGCCGCGGCCCACTGCGACGGTCAACCACTCCCCCACACCAGCGGTCGCCGCGACCTCGGCCGTGCCCGCGACGGCATCGGTGGCCCATACCGCCGCCGCACCGCCGGCGGCGGTCGTCACGCCCACCGTGTCGGCCCCTTCCGTACCCAACACGATCAACCAGATCGTCACCGCCGCAAAGCAACTCATCGGCGTGGTGCTGCGGCCGCTGGTATCGACGCTGCCGTCGAACGTACCCGCCAATTCGCCCGCCCTGTGGACGGTATTGGCCTGGGTGCGCAGGCAGATCGAGACGAATCTCCTTCCACCCCATGTGGTCTCCGCCTGGAACGTGACGAGCCCGAACCTGCTGACCAACCCCGGTGCCGAGTTCGGTGATCCTTCGCTGTCCGGCGGCAGCACGGTGTCCATCCCCGGCTGGACCGTCACCGGCACGCCGCCCTATGGCACCAAGCGCCAGCTCCCGTTGGGTCTGCCGACGCCGGGGCCGACACTCCCGGCCATCTTCAACTTCCCCAGTGATCGGCCGACCCCGGGCGACACGCAGTTCTTCGGAGGCGGCAATGTCGCGACCTCCACGCTGACCCAGACAGTCGATCTCAGTGGCGCCGTCGCGGGCATCGATACCGGCACGACACCGTTCAAGCTGAGCGGCTTCCTGGGCGGCGCCATGATCGATCCTTCGGCCGCGTCGATCAAGGTCACGTTCCTCGACGCCACCGGGACGCAACTGGGGGTCGGCAAAGTGGCGCCCGTCGGCCCCTTCGAACGTTGGTTCCAGACCGGACTGCTCGAGCGCAGCACCGAAGGCACCGTCCCGGCCGGCACCCGCACCGCGCAAGTTGTCGTCACCCTGAAAGACTTGAACCCGCTGACCGGCGGCTACAACAACGCGTTCGCCGACGATCTCTCGTTCACCGTCGGGGCGTCGCTGCCTGCACCGTCGCCGCCCACCCCGCCGAAGTCGACGGTCGGCGCGCTCGACCACATCTTCATGGTCTACCTGGAGAACAAGGGCTACAAGGACATCGTCGGCAGCGCCAACGCGCCGTATCTCAACAGCCTGATCGACACTTACGGCGTCGCGACCGACTACTACGCGCTGACGCATCCGAGCGACCCGAACTACTACCCGATCCTCGGCGGCTCCGACTTCGGCCTCAGCTACAACTGCGCGACCAACTGCATCGATGCCACCAACCTCGCCGACCGAATCGAATCGGCGGGCAAGACCTGGGCCGGGTACGCGCAGGGCATGTCCGCCGCCGGGCCCTACGTGTCGACAAGCGACTATGCGCCCGACCAGTTGCCGTTCCTGGCGTACAGCGACATCTACAACAATCAGGCCCGCGCCACCGCGCATCTCCATCCATTGACCCAGCTGGCGACCGACCTCTCATCGTCGGCCACGACGCCCAACTTCGCCTGGTTCGCGGCCAATGAAGCCAACAACGGCGAAGGTCCCATCGACTCCGTCCAGGGCGTCCTCAACTACATCGGGGCGCTGCTCACCAACCACCAGTACAACGTCAAGGCGGCCGATCAGTTCGCTCAGCAGACCATCCCGACCATTCTGAATTCGGCCGTCTGGAACGACCCGACACAGCGGTCGGCCATCGTCGTCACATTCGACGAAGACAGCGACAACCTGTCGCTCGGTTTCGGCAACGGCGGCAATCGTGTTGTCACCGTGGTGATTCCGTCACAGGGAGCCGTCAACGCCGGGATGCGTTCGGGTAACTTCACCAGCACCACCTACGCCAACCACTACAGCCTGCTGCGCACCATCGAGGATTCACTGCAATTGGCGCCGTTGACCAACAACGATGCCTACGCCGTGCCGCTCAACGACTTCTGGGGCACGCCGCCGGTCATGCCGTAACCCAGAAACGACAGTCGGGCCCGAGGAAAACCTCGGGCCCGACGTCTACTTCCGGCTGGGTCGGTGGATCAGAACCAGTCGACCTGCGCTTCGACGGTGGTGCGGTCCAGGCTGGCCAGCAGGTCCAGCTGGGTCGTCACCTTCGGCAGCTCGTAACGGAAGAAGTACTGCGCGGCAGCACGTTTCCCGTCGTAGAAGTTGCCGGTGTTGCCGCCGGCGGCAACCAGCTGCTCCAGCCAGATCCAGGCCATCACGATGTGGCCCGCAGCTTCCAGGTATGCGGTCGAGTTGGCCAGGGTGGTCTCGGGATCGCCTGCGGCCCACAGCGTCGCGGTGACCTCGGCGAGCCGGTCGGTCTGCGCCTGCAGCTCCCGCGCGTAGCCGGCCGTCGCCTCCGACTGCAGTGCGGTCTGGACGGTCTCCCCGATCCGGCGCTGCAGCAGCTTCAGGCCGGCGCCGCCCTGCATGACGACCTTGCGGCCGAGCAGGTCGATGCCGTGAATGCCATGCGTGCCTTCGTGAATGGCGTTGAGGCGGTTGTCGCGGTACTGCTGCTCGACGTCGTACTCGGTGGTGTAGCCGTAGCCGCCGTGAATCTGGATGCCGAGGTTGTTGGCTTCCAGGCACCACTGCGACGGCCAGCTCTTGGCGATCGGGGTGAGGACCTCGAGCATCAGCTCGGCCTCGTCGCGTTCGGCGCCGGTGAAGATCTTGATCTGGTCGACCAGCCGGGCGCAGTACAGGCCGAGCGCCAAAGCGCCTTCCACGTAAGACTTCTGGGCCAGCAGCATGCGCTTGACGTCGGCGTGCTCGATGATCGCGACCTGCGCGCGCGACGGATCCTTGTCGCCGACCGGACGGCCCTGGGTGCGCACCTTGGCGTACTCCAGCGACGTGAGGTATCCGGCGTAGCCGATGGCGGTGGCCATGGAGCCGACGGCCACGCGGGCCTCGTTCATCATGTGGAACATGTAGGCCAGGCCGCGGTGCTCATCGCCCACGAGGTAGCCGACGGCGCCGGGCTCGTCGGTGGGCTGGTGGCTGCCGTCACCGAAGTTCAGCAGGGCGTTGGTGGTGCCGTGGTTGCCCATCTTGTGGTTGAGGCTGACGAGCGCGACGTCGTTGCGGGTGCCGTCGGTCAGGTACTTCGGCACGATGAAAAGCGAGATGCCCTTCACGCCGGGGCCGCCGCCCGGGACCTTGGCCAGGACCAGGTGCACGATGTTCTCGGACAGCTCGTGGTCACCGCCGGTGATCCACATCTTGGTGCCGGTGACCCGGTAGGTGCCGTCGGCGGCCTTGGTGGCCTTGGTGCTGATGTCGGCGAGCGACGAGCCGGCGTCGGGCTCGGAGAGGCACATGGTGCCGAAGTAGCGGCCCTCGAGCATCGGGCGGACCCAGGTGTCGATCTGCTCTTCGGTGCCGTACTCGGTCAGCAGGTTGGCGTTGCCGACGGTGAGGAACGCGTACGAGAAGGTGGCGGGGTTCGCGGCACGGAAGAACGCGGCCGACGACTGCGCGACGACGTTGGGCAACTGCATGCCGCCGACACGCTCGTCGAACGAGCTGGCCATCAGGCCCGCGCCGTTGAAGTCGTCCAGCGCCTGCTTGATCTCGTCGATCAGCACGACCTTGCCGGTCTCGTCCACGAACGGCGGGTTGTGGTCGGCCTTCTTGTTGTGCGGCGCGAAGCGCTTGGTCGCGATGTCGGCGCTCAGATCGAGGACGGCATCGAAGGTGTCCCGCGAGTGCTCCGCGAAGTGCTCGTGCTTGGTGAGCTCGACGACGTCAAGCCACTCGTACAGCAAGAAGTCCAGGTCGCGCCGAGACATGAAATCAGTCACTGGGTTCTACCTTCCAATGCAGCCAGACATTAGCAGTCGCTCATTTCCTAAGCGATTGCTAATATCGCCTATCGGCCGGGTCTATGTCAACTGTGTGTACGATCACCAGCACATGAAGACCGACCGGACCACCGACTCGGCCGCCGCCGAGCGCATCCGGCGGGCGGCCATCGAGGCGTTCGCGGAATCCGGCTACGGCGGCACCTCGACCCGTCAGATCGCCAAACGCCTCAACATGAGCGCGACGGCCATGTACCCGCATTACCGGTCGAAGGAAGAACTGCTCTACGCCATCGCCCTGGAAGGGCACGGCAGCCTGCTGGCGACGCTGCGGGCCACCGACGATGCCGGCGCGCCGAGCGCGGAACGCTTCCACACGGTCGTCGCGGCCTTCGCCACCTGGCATGCGGAGAACAGCAAGCAGGCCAGGGTCGTGCAGTACGAGCTCCACGGTCTGACCCCGGCCCACTACCGCACCATCGCCCCGCTGCGGCACCAGGTCACCGCCGTGATCGCCAACATCATCGAATCCGGCATGGCGACAGGTGAATTCCACGTCGACAACCTCGACGACGTCGTGATGGCCATCTCGTCGCTGTGCGTCGACGTGTGCCGCTGGTTCCCCTCGCGGACGCACCGCGATCCCCACAAATTGGGCGAGATCTACGCCCAGGTCGCCGCCCGCCTGGTGCGCTGACCGCACTCTGCGGAAGTTCCTTCGGCGGCTCCGTCGCGCCCCCGATTTTTCGGGCTCTACCTGCCATAACCGGCCAGTGAACCGTCGGCGGTCGTGATGTACTTGCTGCCGACGACAGGAGGCCCGATGGTCAACCCTCCACCGGAGGATCGCGAACAGGTCGCGACGGCGGCCGACGACAGCCCGTCCATCACGGGCGACGCGCCAACGACCGAGGTCCGGTTGCGCCGGGTGCGCGGCAGATTCAGCATCCAGTCGAAGCTCATCACGATGCTGCTGGGCGCGAGCATCGTCTCGGCCGCCATCGTGGGTTTCATCGGGTACCAGACCGGACAGGCCTCGTTGCGCAACGCCGCTTTCGATCGGCTGACGCAGGTCCGTGAGACGCAGTCCCGGCAGTTCGCCGCGCAGGTCACCAACCTGAAGAACGCCCTGCTCATCTATACCGGCGGGCCGGCGATGGCCGAAGCCGTGCAGGCCTTCAGCACCGGGTTCAACGAATTGGCCAATGCCACAATCGATCCCGCCGAGCAGCAGGCGATCGTCGACTACTACAACCAGGAACTGATCGACCCCGTCGAACGGGCGACGGGGGCCAAGCTGAACCTCGACGTGCTGTTGCCGTCGTCCAACGCGGCCAAGTACCTGCAGGCGCGGTACACCGTCGCCGCGGCACGGCCCAACGGCCCACCGCCGCCGCCCGACCCCACCGCCTGGGGCGCCGCCTCGGCCCGCTACAACCCGTTCTTCCAGGAGATCGTGCGGCTGTTCGGCTACGGCGACGCCCTGTTGATCGACGCCACCGGCAACGTCGTGTACTCGGCCAAGAAGCGTGCGGACCTCGGCACGAACGTGCTGTCCGGTCCATACCAGCAGGGCAACCTGCACGAGGCCTACGCCAAAGCCATGGGCGCCGACCGCGTCGGGTACGTCGCCGTCACCGACTACCAGACCTATCACCCGGCCGCCGACCACCCGATCGCCTGGATGGCCGCGCCGGTCGTGACGGGCGGCCGCACGGTGGGAGTCGTGGCGCTGCAATTCCCGATCTCCGGGCTGAACGCGCTGATGACATTCAACGGCAAGTGGCAGGCGAACGGTCTGGGCTCGACCGGCGAGACCTACCTCGCCGGCACCGACGATCTCATGCGGTCGAATTCCCGCCTCTTCGAGGAGAATCGGCAGACCTATCAACACGATGTCGTCGCGGCCGGGACACCCGCCGAGTTGGCTGAGCGCGCCGTCCGGCTCGGCGGTACCACGCTGATACAGCCCGTCGGCGGCCCCGCCACCCGTGCCGCGCAGCGCGGCCAGTCGGGGGTGCTGATCGCCACCGACTACCTCGGTCAGGAAACGCTGCAGTCGTATGCACCCGTGACCGTCGGCCCCGACGTCAACTGGTCGATCGTCGCGAAGATCGATACCGCGGAAGCCTTTGCGCCCGAACGCGTCTTCACCAGAACCATGGGCGTGGCGGTGACCGCGATCGTCATCCTGGACTGCCTGGCCGCCATGGCACTCGCGCAGCTGTTCGTCCGGCCCATCCGACGGCTCGAGGCCGGCGCCCAGAAGGTCAGCCGGGGCGACTACGACGCGATGATCCCGGTGCGGACGCGCGACGAATTCGGGGATCTGACCAAGACATTCAACGACATGAGCCGGCTGCTCGGGATCAAGGACGACCTGCTGCGCCGCGAACGCCGCGAGAACGCCCAGCTGCTGCGCTCGCTGATGCCCGAATCGGTCATCGAGCGCTATCGCAGCGGCGAGGAGACGATCAGCGAGAACCATCAGGACGTCGCGGTGCTCTTCGCCGACATCGACGGTCTCGACGCCCTCTCCAGCGCGCTACCGGCCGACGAATTCCTCACGGTGGTCAACGAATTGGTGCGCCAGTTCGACGACGCCGCCGAACGCAGCGGAGTCGAACCGGTGCGCATCCTGCGCAACGGCTACACGGCGAGCTGCGGTTTGAACGTGCCCCGGCTGGACAACGTCGAGCGCATCGTCAACTTCGCCATCGAGTTGCAGCGCATCGTCGCCCGTCTCAACGACGAGGACAATCTGCAGCTCGGTTTCCGGGCCGGCATCGACACCGGCACCGTCACCAGCGGCCTGGTGGGCGGCGCCACCATGATGTACGACATGTGGGGCAGCGCAGTCGATTTGGCCTATCAGATTCAGGCCGGCGGCGCCGAGCCCGGGATCTACATCACCGGGCGGGTGTACGACGCCGTGCACGACACCCACCGGTTCACGCCCGCCGGGCAGCACATCGTCGACGATGTCGAAGAGCCCATCTGGCGGCTGGCGGGGCGGCGGTAGGCCGTGTACTCCTCCGGTTCGTCATGGTTCCTGTGGGTCGCGGCGATCGCCATCGGGCTACCTGTCGGCCTGATCGTCCTGACCGAGTGGCGGCGCGCCCTGATCCGCCGGCGCAGCCCGCTCGCCGCGCCCGTCGGGCTCCTGCGCACGTATGTGCTCCCCGTGATCGCCGTCCTGCTGCTGATGCTCAAGGTGGCGGTCGTCCCCGCCCGCGACGTTCCCATCCGCATCGTGGCGACCGTCCTGGTGTTCCTGGTGCTGCTGCTGGTGCTGTCCGGCTTGAGCAACACGATGTTCGCGAACGCCCCGGAGACCTCGTGGCGCAGCCGCATCCCCCGCATCTTCCTCGACGTCGCGCGGATGGTGCTCATCATCCTGGGCTTGGCGGTGATCTCCCGGTACATCTGGGGCAGCAACGTCAAGGGCGTCTTCACCGCGGTCGGTGTCAGCTCCGTGGTCCTGGGCCTCATGCTGCAGCACTCCGTCGGGCAGATCGTGTCCGGGTTGTTCATGCTGTTCGAGCAGCCGTTCCGGATGGGCGACTGGCTGGACACCGCCGCCGCGCGTGGCCGCGTCGTCGAAGTCAACTGGCGCGCCGTCCACATCGAGTCCAGCACCGGCGTACAGATCACGCCCAACTCGGTGCTGGCCGGCACGTCCTTCACCAACCTGAGCCGGCTGGCCACCTCGCACACCACCATCACGACGACATTCGCCGCCACCGACCCACCCGACCAGGTGTGCGCGATGCTCACCCGGATCGCGGCCGCCCTACCCAACCGCGGCGACGACGTCGAGCCCACCGCCGTGCCGATCGGCGATCACAAGTACCGCACCACCATCGGGCTGAAATCGCCCGGGGACGACGACGCCGTGCAGGCCACCTTCCTACGCTGGGCCTGGTATGCGGCTCGGCGCGACAAGCTGCATCTCGACGGTGTGGCCGACGACTACTCCACCCCCAAACGTGTCGACGAGGCGCTCGAGGAGGCGGCGGCACCCGCGCTCCGGCTGAACAAAGCCGACCAGCAGGCTCTCGCGCCGTATGCGCGCCTGATCCGGTACGGCACCGGCGAGCTCATCCAGGCACCCGGCGAGGTCCCGAAAACCATCACGGTGGTGGTGTCCGGGCGGGTCCGATTGACCGTGCCGACGGCCGACGGTTCAGTCGCCGGCGTGCGTACCCTCGACAAGGGGGCTCTCCTCGGCGTTGCCGCCTTCACCCACCAGGCGAACCTCGCTTACGTCCACGCCATCGACGAGGTCACCCTGCTGCAGATCGAACACGACGAAATCCAGCGCCTGCTGGCCGACCGCCCGCAGCTGTCGCGGGAGTTCGGTCGCGTCATCGACGAACGCCGCAGCGAGGCCAGGGCCACCATCAAGTCAGCGGGGAAAACGGACCGCGCCAAGGTGATTCGAGATGCGGCAGCACAGCTCGGCACTGCCGGTGGAGCCAAGGCGTTGGATACCCCTTAGCTCATCACAGGCATCACGTTTCAGCCATCCCGTCGAGCTTGCTGATGTGTCGCTCGAAGAACTCGATGATGTCGTCACGACCGCCTGACACCCCAAGCGACGCATGCATGGACAGCAGTTGCGACGTCCCGACGATCAAGAACGTCGCTACCGCCGGCGATAGGTCCTCGGCGGCGATGCCATGCCGCACGAGGACGGACCTGATGGTCTCGACCTGCGCGTCCAGAATCTGCTGCGCCGCGCCCGCGACCTCAGATTGCAGCGCTTTACGATGATTGGCGAGTGCGACGTACTCTGTGAGCAGTCGAGACTCACGGTTGTCGATGAGGTAATTCCACAACGCCCGCAACGGGTTCGGCGCCAGCAGGATATGCGCCTGCGCGGCCAATCCGAGCTCGGTCTTGCGCCGGATAGCAGCCAAGAACAGATCGTCCATGGTGCGGAAGTAGTAGTGGACCAGCTGCGGCTTCAGTCCAGCTCTTTCAGCCAGCCGCCGCGAGGTCACCGCGGCGTAACCCTCCTCGAGCATCAGCGCCTCAGCAGCATCGAGCAGGGCGCCGCGGTTCTTGGACTCGGGACCAGCGATCCTGCGTTCCGATGCCATAGCGTCACCGTCCAATCTCGGTCGCGGCGCGCCGCGTCGATCTCGATGCACACCACGGAAGCGTGGCGACGCCACGATGCTAAGCATGTGCTCGGCACAAGCGGCCACCAGCCTGCCCTCGGGTACAGTTCATGAGTGTTTTCCGCCGATGACATGGGCGTGTGGTGACCGGCCCGACAGACGATCCGATCTGGAAACAACGCGCGGTCGAGCGCTCCCTCAAGACGGCGAAACTACGGGCAGCCCAACGAGTACAACGATTCATGGACGCCGCTCAGTCGATCATCGCCGAGAAGGGCAGCACGGATTTCACGGTCCAGGAGGTCGTCGACCGCTCCGGCCAGTCGCTGCGCAGCTTCTACCTGCAGTTCGATGGCAAGCATGAACTACTGCTGGCGCTGTTCGAAGATGCGCTGGCCCGCCTGGCCGACCAGATCCGGTCCGCGATCGACGCCGAGATCGACCCACTGAAGCAGCTCAAGAACGCCATCGCGCTACTGCTCGAATTGTGTCGTCCCGGCCCGGCACCCGGGCGACCGCTGTTCACCGACTTCGCTCCACTTCTCATGGCCACTCACCCAGCTGAGGTGAAAATTGCCCATGCGCCGCTACTGTCATTGCTTACCGAATTGATGGAAAATGCCAGTGCGGCTGGGGAATTGCGCTCAAACGTCAACCCGGCACGGATGGCAGTCATAACCATGCAGACGGTGATGTCCGTCGCCGAACCCACCGGAATCACCGGCGACTCAGACACGGATCCCATCACCACCGAGGAACTCTGGGATTTCTTGGCCAACGGCTTCGTCGCGCCGTGATGAGAATTGGATACCGATTTCCGAGAGGAGGTTGCCCGCAGTGACAAAAGTGGCGGCAGCAGATAAGCGCCGGCGGCGCGAACGCGGTTCCATCAATCCCGACGACATCGTCAGCGGTGCATTCGAACTCGCCGAACGGGTTTCGATCGACCATCTCAGCATGCCGATGCTGGGAAAGCATCTCGACGTCGGTGTCACGAGCATCTACTGGTACTTCCGCAAGAAAGACGACCTGCTGGACGCCATGACCAACCTCGCCGTACAGCGGTATGCGCTTTCCACGCCCTATGCCGTTGGCGAAAACTGGCGGTCTGCACTACGCAGCCACGCCCGCACGATGCGACAACTGTTCCTGGACAACACAGTCATGTGCGACCTGATCCTCATTCGCTCCCCACATGCCCAACACGCCGATCGCTTGGGCCTACAAGCCGTCGAGCAAGCCATCTCCAGCTTGGTCGAAGCCGGGCTGACGCCGGAGGCCGCGTTGGATGTCTATGCGGCGGTATCAGTCCACGTGCGCGGATCGGTTGTGCTGCAACGACTTCGGGACAAGGCGGCGCTCAACGAGGGGCGAGGTGGGCGCCGCGACACTCTCCATGCCGATCCCGCTACCACACCACTGCTCGCGCAGGCGCTTCAGGACGGTCAGCAACTCCACACTCTGGACGAGGCGAATTTCGACTTCGGTCTCGAGTGCATTCTCGACCATGCTGAGCGCCTGATCACGGTCAACACGAAGCCGGCACGAGTGCGCAGACCGGTGCGCCCGTGAGCCAGCGGACACCACGCCGGCCGATGCTGCCGCACGGAGAACACCGCTCGCGTGGGATCTAGCTCCGGTTCGTCCTGATGTCGAAGCCGACCTTCTCGCCATCGACGCTGGTGATCTTCAGGTGCGCCTTATATGGCCCGTCCGGTCCCGTGAAGGTGCAGTCGAATTCGCCGCCGACCTTGGCGTCGATGCCCGACGGGCACTTGACATCGGTCGGGTGGAATCCGGTCTTGCTGGTCACCATATCGGTCACCGACTGCGCGGCGCCTTCCGGTTTGATGGTCGAGGTACACGCGCCCAACTGCAGCGTGAGCACCCCGACGATGACGGTCGTGCCGATGAAGCCGGTGGATCGGGTCATGACGGGAACGTAGTGGCAGGCAGTTGGAAACGCGTTGGAAAACGGCCGCAGCGTCCGGCCGCGGGCGATTAGCCGCGCGGTCAGCGGGTATCACGACAGTTGCCCTTTCACCTGCCGAGGTAATCGCGACGATGAGGTTTGCATATCTGGCCGGAAGCTTGGCGTTCCTCCTCATCTGGCTGGCGCTGTGGTGGCGTTCGAGCCGGCTGCGCCGCATGCTGATGCTGCGGGTCAGCGCGGCAACCGCGCTGCTGGGACTCACCGAACCGCTCTACGTTCCCGAATACTGGCACCCACCAACGCTTTTCGACCTGAATCTCAAGACGGGTTTCGATATCGAGAGCGTGTTGTTCTCGTTCGCCATCGGGGGAATCGCCACCGCGGTGTACGGCGCCTTGCGTACGAACCGACAGCTGCGCCGCAGCGCAGCCGCACCGCGTGGGCCTCGTCAGCTCCTCCACGCCGTCGCCATCGCGGTCCCGATACCGGTGCTCGTCCTGCTCACCCTCCTGACGAGCCTCAACCCGATCATCACGACCATCGCGGCGCTGAGCGCGGGCGTGGCAGTCAGCGCGGCCTGCCGGCCGGATCTGATCGCCCGGATGTTGACGTGCGGTTTGCTGTTCTTCGGCCTCTACTTCGTCTTCTTCGCGCTGTTCAACATCGCATTTCCCGGCTACATCGACAGCGTCTGGAATCTGCCGGCACTGTCCGGGGCCGTCATCGCGGGCGTACCTGTCGAGGAGTTGTCGTTCGGCTTCGTCTTCGGCCTGATGTGGTCCAGCGTCGCCGAGTACGTCGTGTGGGCGACGGTCGACCCATCGGCGTGACGGCACGACGGCGCCGCGGGCTCGCGTTTGCGGTGGGCACCGGCAGAAGTGGGTATCAGCCAGACATGAATGCCGAGATGATCCAAGATCGCCGCGCGTCGCTGTCGTTCGTCGTCGCGCTCACCGCGCTCGTGGGCGTCTTGGCTTACTGCGACTTCCCAGTGGAGTGGCTGGTCAACTCCCAGCTCAGCCCCCTGCGCTCGTACGTCAGCGAGCTGGCCGTCGCAGGCCAACCGGCGCGTTCGTTCTTCCGGGTGAGTGACGTCGTGGCCGGAGTCGGCTTGATCGCCGTTGCCAATCTGCTGATGCGTTGGCCGCCGACAACGCAGGCGTCGGTCGCGCATCTGTGCGCGATGGTCGCCGGAATCTCGTCGATGGCCGATGGCCTGTGGCCCATGCCGTGCGCGCCATCGATCGACATGAGCTGCCGCGCAAAGGAAGAAGCGATTCACACCACGCAGGTCGTCCAACCCCATACCGCTTCCAGCCTCATCGGGTTCACCGCACTCGTCTGTGCCATCGGCCTCTACGGGGCAGTGCTGACACGTCACCCGGGCTACGGCAGGCTCGGCGCCGCCGGACTCTCTGCTGCAGCCGCGGCTGCCCTCCTCGGCGGTGTCGACGTCGCCATGTGCCTGACGTCCTCGACGGCCTGGGCCGGGCTGGTGGAGCGGCTACAGATCGGCGTCATATCTGCGTGGCTGGCTGCTCTGGTAATCCGCGCGGCACGTGACGGCGTCACTGTGATCGACGGATGCGGTCCCCCACGGCCGCAACCCGGCGCCGTACCCGAGTGACCCGTGGTACGTACTCGGCCGCGCGCCGGGCACCGTCCAGAATCGTGGTCATCGGCTGCAGCGGTGCGGAGACGCGAATCGGCGTCCGATCGACCTGCGGCGGCTGATTTCCCTGCCACCACACCGGTTCGGTGAGCCGCTGCACGAACGGCACCGAACTCTCCACCGAGGCGTTGCCCCACTCGATCGCGCGATCGATGGCTTCCGGCGCGGCGGCCAACGTGACGGGAGACAGCGTGGGACTGAACCGGATGACGCGGTCGGCGAACGGCGCGTTGCGGACCATCTGCAACTGCAGCGCCTGGGTGATCGGTTGCAGCCAAAGGTGTCTCGGGTTCCATTGCGGGTGGAAGCAGTCCCAGCCGATGTAGCACGCGTTGCGGGTGCCGAGCCGACCGTCCTGAATTCGCTTCCACGCCAGCTCGATCGGGACGTTACTCGCCGCTCCCCCGTCGACCAATGCGGCGACATCCTTCTCCACGAGCAGCTGATCGAGCAGGCCCCACATCCGCGGATCACTCGACTCATGATGCAGAATCCCCGGGATCGCCGACGAAAAGCTCGCGGCGTCAACGACATTGAAGTCGGCCGTCAGATCGTCGCCGCCGAGCACGATCGGCTTGACGACGCGCGAATCGATGAACGCAGCGACCTGCCACAGCCGGTTGACGACGCCGGGCGCGTAGCCAAGCTTGAGGTGCTCGAGCGCGCGCACCCCCATCATCGTGAAATGCGACGGATGGAACTGGCCGGGCAGCCGGTCGAAAGACTGCTTCCGGACCCCGGCGACGACGGTCTCGTACGGGATCGAGAGATCGGTCATCCGCATCGGTTCACCGTCCTCGCGCGTGAACATCTCCTTGGCGAACTCGTTGAACTGCAACGAGAACAGTCCGTTGAGTCCGTGGCGACGACGGGTCCGGGCCGGGGCCAGGACGCCGCGGTAGGTGACGGTCTTCGCCCAGGCGACGTAGTCCTCGATGGGCACCGGCAGCACGCGCGCCATGACGCTGCCGACGATGGCGCCGAACGAGTTGGTCAACATGTACGCGGGCGGCAGCCCCGCCGCGAGCATGCGCTGCATGCCGCCGAGGTAGACGTAGCCGGCGCCGCCCCCGCCGCCCAGCACCGCGACGTAGGTCTTGTAACCGAGTTCGGCGTCGAGTTCGGCCGCGGAGAAGTCATTGCCGTGACGCTCCAGCAGCACCGACCGCTCGTAGTCGACGTCTTCGGCGAAAGTCTCGAGGATCGCCTTCGCGGCATCCAGCCGTTCCTGTGCGGTGGTTCGCCCGCGCAGTGCGTGGTAGAGCGCGTCAATCACCCGGGCACGGAAGCCGGCGATCTCGTCACCGACCGTCACATCGCCACGGCCGCGGGTGCCGCCCGGCCCGGCGGCACCCGGTTCGAACACCGTCAACCGCGCGAAGCTCAAGAGGTAGCGCAGGCGCCGGAACTGCTCGGGGCTGAGCACGTCGGGGCATTCGAGGTCGGCCCGAACCAGCGCGGCTTCCATGTGCTGCAGTGCGAGAGTCGGATTGCTGCCCGGAAGGCCAGGGGGTTCCGCGGCTTCTATCACCGCCAGCTCGGTGGACACGTCGCCGAACGGTACGAGCTCGGGATTCACCATCAGATCATTGTTCGCCACCGGGCATCCGGCCGCGGCGGTTGGGTCGGATTGCCAGAACTGCCCGACAACGTCAACTCTGCCGCGACTCGGCCAGCACGTCCGAGAGCCACTTGATCACCAGATCGGGCTGCTCGTCGATGATGAAGTGACCGCAGTTGGGCACCTCGGTGATGTTCAGATCGTCGGCGTGGTCCTTGAAGCCCTCCAGCAGCGACGGATGCACCGCCACATCGTCGAGACCGAACAGCACCCGCACCGGCATCGCGAGCTTCTGATCGTCGTAGGGACCACGCGCCAGTTTCGCGAACTCCTTGCCGACCATGGCGCGGTAGATCTTGGAGCCCGCGACACGACGGTCCCGATCACGGAAGCAGCTGCGGAAGAAGTCCACCGACTCCTGGGGCATGCCACTGCGGCGGATGAACCACCACAGCGTCGGCGACAGGTGCGACAGCGGCCCGACCACCGGAGCGCCCACGACAAGTTGGTACGCGAGTTTGTGGGCATGCCGTGCGACCCGGCCCGGCTCCTGCCACACCGGCGGGATGTTCAGGATCGCCAGCCGCGTGACGCGCGTCGGCGCCTTCAACGCCACCAGCTGCGCGGTCCAGCCGCCCCAGTCATGACCCACCAGGTCGAAGGTGTCCAGCCCCAGCGCCGTCGCCGCGGCGAGCACGTCGGAGGCGAACTGCTCCTTCTCGTAGCCCTTCGGCGTGACCTCGCTCCAGCCGGCGCCGCGCAGGTCCATGGCGTGCACCCGGTAGCCGGCATCGGCCAGCGCCGGGATGACCTTGTGCCACATGAACCAGTTCTCCGGCCAACCGTGCAGCAGGACGACCGGGCGCCCCGCCTCCGGCCCGGCCACGGCGACGTGAATCTTCACGTCGCCGGCCTGCACGTATTCATGGGTCACGCCATCGACGGTCGGCATGCTGCGCTGAGTCATGCGCGCATCTTACCGCGCGGTAAGTTCGATGATCGAGAGGTGGCGGATTCTTCGATCGGGACGCTGACGCGGTCCGCAGCGATCAGTTCGTCGCCGCGTTCCACTCATAGGGCAGGAACTTCCCGTCGAACGTGATCACCACGCGGTCACCGCCCGGGTGGGGCTTGCGTTGCAGGTCGAGGCTGAAGTTGATGGCGCTCATGATGCCGTCACCGAACTGCTCGTGGATGACCTCCTTGAGCGCTGGACCGTACACCGAGAGCGCTTCGTAGAGCCGGTAGATGGTCGGGTCGGTGGGCACCGCGGTCGGCAACCCGCCGCGCATCGGAACGGCGGCCAGCACGGGAACGACGGACTCGTCGAGACCGAGCAGTGCCACGACCTTGGCGCCCAGTTCGGCCGGCACCGGGTGCTGGCCGAGCAGTGCCGCGATCGTCCACACCAGCGGACGCTCGACCGCATCCGCCAACTGTTGCCACGTCAGGCCTTTCGCCAGGCGCGCGGCGACGATCGCTTCGGTTACTTGATCTCGTGTCATGCGGTACAGCTTCGTGGACCGGTGTTACTGAGGAATTACGAGTTCGGCGCTGCCGCACCAGCAATGCCCGCCTCCGGAAACGAGAAAACCCGCCCTGACCGAAGTCAGAACGGGTTTTACTTGTGGAGCTAAGGGGACTCGAACCCCTGACCCCCACACTGCCAGTGTGGTGCGCTACCAGCTGCGCCATAGCCCCTTAAGTGGTGCCTGATGAAGCTACACCACTGGCACCACGGTCGACAAAACGGCTGGTCAGAGGGACCCTTCCACCGGCTCGTGGCCCAGTGGACAGATCGGGGTCTCCTCTTCGTCACCGGAATGACGCGTTTCCGGGGCCAGCGACCAACACACCGCAGCCGCCAGCAGGATCACCCCGCCGACGCCGAAGGCGGCGGTGAACGACACGTGCTGGGCGATCTGTCCGGCGGCCAGGGAGCCGACGATCGTGCCGAGGTCCGACATCATCTGAAAGGTCGCCACGGCGGTGCCGCCGCGCGCCCGGTTGCCGATGATGTCCGCGACAGCCGCCTGCTGTGGCGAGACGAAGACGCCACTCGCCGCACCCGTCACGAACGCGATCACGAGGAACACCGGCAGCGACGTGGTCCAGCCGAGCAGCGCCGTCGAGGCGGCCGACACCGTCAAGCCGACGATCATCAATTTGCGGCGGCCCACCCGGTCGGACAAGTGCCCGCTGGGAATCACGGCACAGACGTTGCCGATCGCGAACATCGCCAGCACCAGGCCGGCCATGCCCGCGCTGCGGTGCAGCACATCGACGACGAACAGCGGCACCAGCGCCACCCGCAGGCCCAGCGCCGCCCATCCGGCCGCCAGGTTCGACAGCAGGGCGGCCTGATAGGCACGGTTACGCAGCACGGTTCGCACCGACACCGTCGGCCCGATCACCTCCTCGTCGCGAGCGGCCAGCGTCGAGTTCCGCAGGCTGACGAACACGACGACCGCGGCGACCACCAGCGCCATGCCGTAGATGGCGAACGGTACGGACAGACCCAGCCCCGCAGTCAGGCTGCCGACCACCGGCCCGGCCACGCCACCGATCATGAATGCGCTCGAGAACAACCCGGCCACCCGGCCACGGGCGTCGAACGGCGACAGCCGGATCATCAGCGCCAGCGACGACACCGTGAACATCGCCGAGCCCGCACCACCGAGGGATCGGAACACCAACAGCTGCCAGTAGGTCTCCGCAAACGCGCAGGCCAGCGTCGACAACGCGACGATCAGCAGGCCGGTGAGATAGACGCGCCGCTCACCGAGCTTCTGCACCAACAGGCCGCTGGGCGGCGCGAAGATCAGCCGCATCGCGGCGAACGCGGTGATGACGAAGGTCGCCGCGCTGATACTGACACCGAAATTGCGGGCGTACGCCGGCAGTACCGGGGCCACCACGCCGTAGCCGAGTGCGATGACGATGTTGGCGCCGGCCAGCACCCAGATCTCGGCCGGCAGTCGGGTCGGGGTCGGACAGTCGCCCTCCGTGACAGCGCTCACGCTATGACTGTATTCACCACTTCCCGCGCCGCGGCCTGAACCTGCGCCAGATGCTCCGGACCCTTGAACGACTCGGCGTAGATCTTGTAGACGTCCTCGGTCCCCGAGGGCCGCGCGGCGAACCAGGCGTTCTCGGTGGTCACCTTGAGCCCGCCCAGCGGCGCGCCGTTGCCCGGCGCAGTGGTCAGCTTGGCGACGATCGGCTCGCCCGCCAACTCGGTCGCGGTGACCTGCTCGGCCGACAGCTTCGCCAAGCGGGCCTTCTGTTCGCGGCTGGCCGGCGCGTCGATGCGAGCGTAGGTCGGAGCACCGTACTTTTCCGTCAGCTCGGCGTAGCGCTGCGACGGCGACTTACCGGTGACCGCCAGGATCTCCGAGGCCAGCAGCGCCAGGATGATGCCGTCCTTGTCGGTGGTCCAGACGGTCCCGTCCGTGCGCAGGAACGACGCCCCGGCACTCTCCTCGCCGCCGAATCCGATTGTGCCGCTGAGCAATCCGTCGACGAACCACTTGAAGCCGACCGGCACCTCCACGAGCTTTCGCCCCAGTCCGGCGACCACCCGGTCGATGATCGACGAGCTGACCGCGGTCTTGCCGACCGCGGTGGAACCCGGCCACCCCGCTCGATGCGTGTAGAGGTAGTCGATGGCCACGGCGAGATAGTGGTTCGGGTTGAGCAGGCCCCCGTCGGGCGTGACGATGCCGTGCCGGTCGGAGTCCGCGTCGTTGCCGGTGGCGATCTGGTAGCGGTCCCGATTCGCGATCAGTGACGCCATGGCGTTCGGCGAGCTGCAGTCCATCCGGATCTTGCCGTCGGTGTCGAGCGTCATGAACCGCCACGTCGCGTCGACCAGAGGGTTCACGACCGTGAGGTCCAACTGATGCCGCTCGGCGATGGCAGCCCAGTAGTCGACGCTCGCGCCACCGAGCGGGTCCGCGCCGATGCGCACGCCCTCGGTGCGAATGGCGTGCAGGTCGACCACATTCGGCAGGTCCTCGACATAGGCATTGAGGTAGTCGTGCCGCTCCGTGGAGCCCAGCGCACGGGCCAGCGGTATCCGCTTCACGTCGCGCAGCCCGTCGCGCAGAATCTCGTTGGCGCGCTTGGCAATCACACTCGTGGCATCGGTGTCTGCCGGACCGCCGTTGGGCGGGTTGTATTTGAAGCCACCGTCGCGCGGCGGGTTGTGCGACGGGGTGACGACGATGCCGTCGGCGAGGTCGCCTTCACGGCCGCGGTTGAAGGTCAGGATCGCGTGACTGACCGCCGGCGTCGGCGTGTAGCGGTCGGCCGCGTCGATCATCGCGACGACCTCGTTGCCGGCCAGCACCTCGAGCGCCGTGACCCAGGCCGGCTCGGACAGGGCGTGCGTGTCACGTCCGATGAACAACGGTCCGGTGATGCCCTGCGCGGCGCGATACTCGACGATCGCCTGTGTGGTGGCCAGGATGTGCGGCTCGTTGAACGCCGCGTCCAGGCTCGAACCGCGGTGGCCCGACGTACCGAAGACCACCTGCTGGTCGACGTTCTCAGGATCGGGCGCCACGGTGTAGTAGGCGGTGACCACGTGGGCCACGTCGATCAGGTCATCTGGCTGGGCCGGTTGGCCGGCGCGCGGGTTGGCCGTCATGGCCTCGATTCTGCTACCGCTTCTCCCCCGGTGTGCACCGGTCGGCGTTCGGCCACCATACTTTTGCCCTATGTTCGGCCACGACAACCGAGAATTGGCCGCCGTCTTCGTCGGGGGCGCCATCGGCACCGTCGCGCGCGCCGCACTCGCCGTCTTCGCTGCACCCCATCCCGCGCACTGGCCCTGGCCGACGTTCGTCGTCAACATCGTCGGCGCTTTCCTGCTCGGCTACTTCACCACCCGGCTGCTGGAGCGGTTGCCGGTGTCGAGTTACCAGCGCCCCCTGCTCGGCACGGGCGTGTGCGGTGGCCTGACCACATTCAGCACCATGCAGGTCGAGACGGTGCGGATGCTCCAGCACGGCGCCTACGGACTGGCCGCGGGCTACACGGTGGCCAGCATCGTCGCCGGACTGGCCGCGGTGTACCTGGCCACGGTCCTGGTGCGACGGGTTCGGGTGCGGGCATGACGGCGGTCATCTGGCTGGGCGTCGCGCTGATCGGTGGCGTGGGAGCCGTGTCGCGGTTCCTCGTGGACCGCGCGGTGTCGAAACGCAAGAGCAGCAGTTTCCCGTTCGGCACCTTCGTGGTGAACCTCAGTGGCGCCTGGCTGCTCGGCTTCTTCGGTGGCCTGGCGTTGAGTCCCAATGTCGCACTGCTGGCCGGCACCGCGTTCGTCGGCGCCTACACGACGTTCTCGACGTGGATGCTGGAAACCCAGCGCCTCGGCGAGGAGCGACAGGTCTGGTTCGCCCTGGCCAACATCGTGGCGAGCGTGGTGCTGGGCCTGGCCGCCGCGGCGCTGGGAATCTGGATGGGTGGCCTGCTGTGAGCGAAGCTGCGGACTACCTGAAACTCACGACGTATTTCGGTGAGCGGCAACGTATTTCCGGCCGGTTCCTGGCCGAGGAGCTGCTCGACCTGTACGCCGCCGAGAACGTCGCCACCAGCGTGGTGCTGCGCGGCATCGCGGGATTCGGGCCGCGGCACCAGCTGCGCACCGACCAGACCTTGAGTCAGTCCGAGGACCTGCCGGTCGCCATCGCCGCGGTGGACACCGCCGACAAGATCGCCGCACTGGCCGAGCAAACAGCGGAACTGACGACGCGCGGACTGGTCACGCTCGAACGCGCTCGCCTGCTCACCACCGCAAAGTCCGGCGCGAGCTCATTCCCGTCGCTTCGCTCGCCCCACCACACCAAGCTCACCGTCTATGTCGGCCGCCAGCACCGGATCGCTGGCCGGCCGGCCCACATCGCGGTGTGCGACCTGCTCCACCGGAACGGATTCGCCTGCGCCTCGGTCTTTCTCGGAGTCGACGGCACGGTCCGTGGCCGCCGTGAGCGCGCCCGCTTCCTGAACCGCAACCTGGACGTTCTTGTCATGATCATCGCGGTCGGCGACGGCGACCGCGCCGCCGCGGTCCTGCCGGAGCTGGAGCGGCTGCTGCCCGACCCGTTGGTGACGGTCGAGCGGGCCGAGCTCTGCAAGCAGGCGGGGGCGCTACTGGCCCGCCCGGGTGCGCTTCCGGCGTACGACGCCGCCGGAACTCCGCTGTGGCAGAAGCTCATGGTGTACACCACCGAGGACACGCTGCACGGCGGCGAGCCGGTGCACCGCGAGATCGTGCGCCGCCTGCGCGGCATCGAGGCCAGCCGCGGCGTCACCGTCCTGCGCGGTATCTGGGGCTTCCATGACCGACGCAAGCCGCATGGCGACAGATTGTTTCAGCTCGGCCGTCAGGTTCCCGTCACGACCATCGTGGTCGATACTCCGGAAAACATCTCTACCGCTTTCGATCTCATCGATGAAGTGACCGCCGAGCACGGAGTGGTCACCTGCGAACGCGTGCCGGCGTTGGTCTCCATCGACAACGGAAACCGGGACGGCGGTACCAGTCTGGGCCACTTCCTCACTTAGAAGGTAAGCCTAGCCTAAACACCTTCAGTCGACTACGGTCCCTCGACATGGAGACAACTGAATCGGTAAGCAGTGGCTTGGCCAAGATCATGCGGGACGACATGGGCGTGGACATCAAACGCGTCACCCGCGAATCACGGCTCATCAACGATGTCGGTTTGGACTCGGTGGCATTCGCCGTGGGCATGGTCGCAATCGAAGACCGCTTCGGCGTCGCACTGTCCGAGGAAGACCTGCTCAGCAGCGAAACCGTCGGCGACCTCGAAGACGCGATCGCCGCGAAACTCCCTACCGCCCAACGCTCATGAGCGCCTCCAGCCTCGCCTCCGCCCTGTCCGCGGTGATGACGCGGTCCACGCGCGACCTGGTGACGCTCGATCCGAAAACCGGTGACTGGCAACGGCATCCCTGGCAGGAGGTGCACGCCCGGGCCGAGAACGTCGCCGCACACATCGACGGACAAAGCCGCATCGGGCTGGTCGGCGAGCCCACGGCGGAATTCCTGGCAGCCATCTACGGCGCGATCTTCGCCGGCGCCGCAGTGTCCATCCTGCCCGGGCCGGTACGCGGCGCCGACACGGCCACCTGGGCCGCCACCACCCTGAACAGGTTCGCCGGTATCGGCATCGGCACAGTGCTGAGCCACGGCAAGCATCTCGACCTGTTGCGCACGGGCGCCACCGATGTGGAACTGCACGACGTCAATGCCGTTGCCCACGAACGTCGTTCGACAACCTTCGTACCTTCTCGCACCGCCGACTTCGGCATCCTGCAGGGCACGGCGGGATCGACCGGCACGCCCCGCACGGCGCAGATCCCCGCGGACGCGGCGTTGGCGAACCTGCGTGGACTGGTCGCGCGGATCAATGTCACCGACGCCGATCGTGGACATTCGTGGCTGCCGATCTACCACGACATGGGCCTGGCGTTCATGCTCACCATGACACTCGGCGGCGGCGAGCTGTGGCAGGCGCCGACCACCGCGTTCTCCGCGTCGCCGTTCAACTGGCTCAAGTGGTTGACCGAGAGCAAGGCAACCATGACCGCGGCGCCCAACATGGCGTTCGGGCTGCTCGGCAAGTACGCCCGCCTGGTCACCGATGTCGACCTGGGCGCACTGAGATTCGCTCTCAACGGCGGCGAACCCGTCGACTGCTACGGCACCGATCGGTTCGCGACCGAGATGGCCAAGTTCGGCTTCGACGCGAACGCCCTGTGCCCGTCGTACGGGCTCGCCGAATCAACCTGTGCGGTAACCGTTCCCGCCCCGGGTGGCGGACTGCGGTGCGACGATGTCACCGTGTCGATCGACGGCGACACCGCGGTGCGCAGGTACGCGGTGCTCGGCCGGCCCATCGACGGCATGGAAGTCCGCATTGCCCCCACCGACGTGCCCCACGAGCTCACCGGACGCGAAGTGGGCGAAGTACAGGTGCGCGGCACCTCGATGATGGCGGGCTATCTCGGACAGGACCGCATCGATCGCGAAGAATGGTTCGCCACGGGCGATCTCGGCTACTTCACCGCCGACGGCCTGGTGGTGTGCGGCCGGCGCAAAGAACTCATCACCGTGGCCGGACGCAACATCTTCCCCACCGAGGTCGAGCAGGTGGCCGCCCGCGCCGACGGCGTGCGCGAGGGCGCCGTCGTGGCGGTGGGCACCGAAGGCTCCGGCGCCCGACAGGGTTTGGTGATCGCCGCGGAGTTCAAGGGCGACGACGAGTCGACCGCCCGCAGCCAAGTGGTGTCCCTGGTCGCCTCCGAGTGCGGCATCGTGCCGGCAGACGTGGTGTTCCTCAAACCGGGCGCCCTGCCGCGAACCTCGTCGGGGAAACTCCGTCGCCTCGAGGTCCGACGCACCCTGGAAACGGTGGGATCATGACCACGGTCGAGTCGTGCACCATCGAGGCCTATCGCGAACTGCTGGGCGAGGTCTTCGACGACCGGGTCCGCGACTGGACCGCGGAAGCCGAAGAAACCGACCGCTTTCCGCGCAAGCTCATCGAATACCTGGGCCGGTCAGAGGTTTTCGCCGCCAAGTGGGGCGATAGCCAACATCCGGACGTGGCAAAAGTGTTCGCCCTCGCCGGGGAGTTGGGCAAGCTCGGATCCGCGGGAATCGGCGTCGGGGTGAGCCTGCACGACTCGGCCATCGCCATCCTGCGCAGGTTCGGCAAGTCCGACTATCTGCGCGATATCACCGAGCAGGCCATCCGGGGCGATGCCGTATTGTGCATCGGCGCGTCGGAAGAGTTCGGAGGTTCCGATCTGCAGATCGTCGAGACCGAAGTCGTCTCCGCGCGTGGCGGTTTCGAGGTCCGCGGCACCAAGAAGTTCGTGTCGCTGTCGCCCATCGCCGATCACATCATGGTGGTCGCCCGGAGCGTCGACCATGATCCGGAGAGCCGCCACGGCAGCGTCGTCGTGATCTCCGTGCCGACGGCGCAGGTCGAGGTACGCACGCCCTATCGCAAGGTGGGCGCCGGGCCCCTCGATACCGCGGCGGTCCACATCGACACCTGGGTGCCGGCCGACGCTTTGGTGGCGCGGGCGGGTACCGGCCTGGCCGCCATCTCCTGGGGACTGGCGCAGGAGCGGCTTTCCGTCGCCGGTCAGATCGAGGCCAACTGCCGCAGGATCATCGGAATCACGTTGGCCCGCATGATGAAACGGCGCCAGTTCGGCCATACCTTGTACGAGCATCAAGCATTGCGGATGCGACTGGCCGACCTGCACGCGCGGGTCGATCTGCTGCGCTACGGCCTGGCGGGCCTGGCCGCGCAGGGGCGCATGGATCTGCGTGCGGCCGCGGCCATCAAGGTCACCGCGGCGAGGCTCGGTGTCGAGGTCGTCGACGAATGCATGCACATCTTCGGCGGGGCCGGATATCTGGTGGACGAGACACCGTTGGGCCGGTGGTGGCGCGACATGAAGCTCGCCCGGGTCGGCGGCGGCACCGACGAGGTGCTCTGGGAGCTCGTGGCGGCGGGAATGCGGCCCGACTACGAGGGATACGACGCGGTGACGTCGTCACCGTTCATCGCTTGACCAGATTCACCAGGAACTCGATGGTGACGATGGGATCGACGGCGAGCAGTCCCACCGGTGGCGCCGGCGGGACGATGCCATAGTCGGCGAAGGTGACGGGGATTTGGCCCACGGCCACAACCCCGTTGCCCGACCGCTGCACATCCAGCCGTACCGCGACCTGGCGGGCGACGCCCTTGAGCGTCAGCTGCGCCGAAACCTCCATTGTCGTGGGCATGCCGTCGCCGGAGACCGACGACAGATCGACCGGATCGAGGACCGCGAGTTTGGCCGTCGGGAACTTGGCGGCATCCATCACGTCGGTGCCGCGGAACCTGTCGTCGCGGCCGCGGTGCGGCGACTGCATGGTTGCCACGTCGACGACGAAGCTCGCCGCCTGCAGCGTGCCACCGGTAACCGTGGCGTCACCCCTGACCGAGTTGGTCCGTCCGGTCACGGTCACGGTTTCCCACAGCAGTTGTTGCCGGGCGCGGTAACCCGCCTGGGAACGGTTGGCCTCGTCGTCGGGGCCCGCGGCCACGATCCATTTACCGTCGAGGTTCGTGCTGGCCGGACGGTGCGTGGACGGCAGGCTCAGGGCCGGCGCCGGTGCGCCTTCCATCTGGGTTCGGTAGAACCACGGTCCCGCGCACACCCCCACAACGGCGAGCACTGCCAGCAACAGCAGAAGCCTTTTTGCCACTCCCTCTATATACAGGGCGGGTTCGGCGTCAGCTGGATGGGCGCGCCAACGCGTACAGCGCCATCCTGCGGTTGGCCATGTCATGTTCGCCGAGGAATTCGGCGCCGCCATGCTCGACGAGCCGTCGCGCGCCGGTGTTGCGATGGTCGGGATCGAACATCACCCGACGGCACGACGGCACCAGTTCGAACAGACTCGCCAACACCTGGGGCATCAACAGCGGTCCCAGCCCACGATTGACGAAGCGCTCGTCCGCGATCGCGGCGTGCAGCCCCAGATCGTAGGGATCGGCATCGTATCGAGGCGCGATGGAATCCTTGGCGGCCCAATACAGCTCCAGGTAGCCCATGGCCTTGTCCTGGTAGCTGACCAGTAGCGGCCGCGAGTACTCACCGTCGAGTTGCGCCTGCAGGTGCCGCCGCCACCACTCGGGCGGTCGGTCGTACTCCCAGGCCTCCGCCAGATGCGGCCGGTTCATCCATTCGGACAGCATCTCGGCGTCGGCATCGGCGTCGACAAGGCGCACCGCCCACGGGCTTGCCAGCCGCGGCACGGGTGGTGCGCCCACCGCTCGCACTTCAGCGGACAGTGAGGTCAACTCGCGCGGTAGCACCGGCCCCTGATCAATCTCGGTCATTTCAGCGGGGAGCCTACCCGATTTTGTTTAGGTTAGGTTTGCCTACATCAGGGTGTCGGCACCTGGTCGATTACCTGCCCACCGGACCGTCACCGCTACGGCCGCCGACACATCCAGAACCCGTGCGGACTGCTTGTTCGGACGCTGTAACGCTCAGCCACAGACGGTCGATAGAACTGCTAACGTAGTCATCAATCACTTTGGTCGCATCGGTTAGCTGGTGCGGGAGGGGAATACACAATGTCTTTCACCACTCGGATGATGGTCGGCGCGGGCTCGGCACTGGTCGCTGTCATGGCCAGCGGCGCAGTCGCCACCGCTCAGCCGGACCCCACCCCGATCATGTACTCGACCTGCACCTACCCGCAGGTGATCGCCGCTCTGACCGCCCTCGACCCGGGTGCGGCCGCCGAGCTGCAGGCGAACCCGATCGGCGTCGGTTACCTGCACCAGCTGATCGCCTCCGGTCCGCAGCAGCGCAAGGCCCTGATCACGCGGGCGTACAACACCCCGGGTGCCGCTCAGTACACCGACCTGGTGCTGAACGTGGCCAACACCTGCAACAACTTCTGAGCAGAAGCCAACTCGACGCGGCTCGATCCTTCGGGATCGAGCCGCGTTGTGCTTTCTGGACGCTGAACGTCAAAATCCGCGGTTCGAACCCCGGACCGCGGCGACGGCGTCGTCAGGTCCGGTGAAGGCCACCTGAGCCGGGCCGCGGCCTGCCGCGAAGAGCAGCAGCTCGCCGGGCGCGCCGGTCACCGTCACCTCGGCGCCGCGGCCGGCCGCGGCCAGGCGGCGACCGTCCGGTGTCACCAGCACGATCCGCGCCGGGGCGTTCTTGATCCCCATGCGCGCCATGGTCGCGACCTGCCCCGCCAACGCGGACACCAGCCGGTCGTCGAGCTCCCGCGGCTCCCACGTCGGCTGGGCCCGGCGCACGTCCTCGTTGTGAATGAACATCTCGGCCACGTTGACGAACGGGTCGAGCAGCTTGAACGGCGAGTACAGCGGCGGGCCCGCCGCAATCATGTCGACCAGCTTCTCCCAGTCGGTGGATGCGGTCACCTGCGCCTGTACTCGTTCGGTGTAGCCGGCCAGTTGCGGCACCAGAATTCCGGGCGCAGCGTCGAGCCGACGTTCCCGTACCACCAGGTGCGCGGCCAGATCACGAGCGGTCCAGCCCTCGCACAACGTGGGTGCATCGGGGCCGTGCTCGCGGAGGGATTCGACGAGTGCGGCGCGTTCCCGTTGGGCGACAGTCATGGCTGGAGTCTAGGTCGGCCGACGCTCAGGCGGCGCGGCACCAGCGCTGCGTTCAGGCTGCGACGCGGGTCACCTTCGCCAGGCAAACGCCAGGTGAACGATCGCGACGTGGTTACAGATGGGTACCCATCCGCACAGCGGGGGCCTCAACAGCCTCATTGCTAACTATGGTCACAACAGCCCCTCGCTGGCGTCCGAGCGCCGCCTGCCATCCGAAAGGTGTGACCGTGTCGCCGCGTCCTCGCATTGCATCGGTGGCTTTGACGGCTGCCGTCGTTCTCGGTGGAGCAGTCGGCATCGCGCCGCCGCGCGCAGCCGCCGAACCGTGCACCGGCCCGAATGCGGGCGTCCTGCCGCCGAACGGCGTGCCCTCGAGCGGCGTCATGCGGCCGCCATCGGGCGGCCACCGACCGAGCAACGCGAACGACAAGGCCCCGCTGCCGACCCTGGGCAAGTTGTCCCGGTCGCTGCTCAGCGCCTTCACCCAGGGCACCGTGCAACAGCAGGCCGGCGTACTGCCCGGCAAGCCCCGCGTGCCGCAGCCGCCGGTCCAACCGCGCGCGGCACAACCCGCCCCCGCCGCGGCGCAACCTCAGCCCGGAGCGGAGCCGGCGCCCGCCATCGACGCGGGCACCACGTCGTTGGTGGGCTGGGTGACCGGCGACCAGAGCGCGGGTGGCGACACCCTGCAGCGGTTCGGCATCTCCGGCACCGACCTCGGCATCATGTGGGACAACGGCGACCCGGTGAACAACCAGGTGCTGATGATGTTCGGGGACACCTACGGCTACTGCGCCACCCCGAATCAGCAATGGCGCTACAACACCATGTTCCGCACCAACGACCGCACGTTGTCGCACGGCATCCACATCCCACCCGGCTCGGTGACCAACCCCTATTCGGGCTCACCCGAGTGGCAGCCGAATCTGGCCAAGCAGACCATCCCGACCATCCGGTGGGCGCCTGTCGAGAAGGGCATCATCCCGACTTCCGGTGTCTCCGTGGGCAAGACGCAGTACGCCAGCTTCATGTCGATCAAGAACTGGGACAGCGCCGGCGCGTGGACGACGAACTACTCGGCGATCGCCGTCTCCAACGACAACGGCCAGAACTGGGGTGTGTACCCCAGCAGCGTCCGGCCGATGGCACCCGACAGTGTGTCGCGCGTGGCGTACCTGCCGGGGAATGAGAACTTCCAGCAGGGCGCCTTCCTGAAGGGCAGCGACGGCTACATCTATTCCTACGGAACCCCTTCTGGCCGAGTCGGAAACGCCTACGTGTCCCGGGTGCCCCAGAACCTGTTGCCGGACATGAGCAAGTACGAATACTGGAACAACGAGAGCCAGTCGTGGGTGCCCAACAACCCCGCTGCGGCCTCGCCGATCATTCCCGGCCCGGTCGGTGAGATGTCGGTGCAGTACAACACCTATCTCAAGCAATACCTGGTGATGTACTGCAACAACCTGTCCGACGTGGTGATCCGTACCGCCCCGACACCCCAAGGGCCTTGGGGCCCAGAGCAATTGGTGGTGTCGTCGCAGCAGTTCCCGGGCGGGGTCTACGCGCCGTACCTGCACCCGTGGTCCACCGGTCGGGACCTGTACTTCACGCTGTCGCTGTGGTCGGCGTACAACGTGATGCTGCTGCACACCGTACTGCCCTGAGCCGGTTGGGTTTTGGCGTTCAGTCGAGCGTGGCCCAGAATTCGGTGAGCGCGGCCGCGCCGCCCGCCGGGTCCTGTAACATCCACCAGTGCCCGAGCCCGTTGAGCACCGTGGTGCGTGCGCCCGCGCGTTCGGCTGCGCGGTAACGGATTTCGTCGGAGCCGATGTACGGGTCATCGGTGGCCAGCAGCGCAAGGCCCGGCCTGGCCCGCAACGTCTCGATGTGACGCCCGGCCTCCGCCATCGCGGGTTGGCGCGCCGAGCGGTACAGCGCCAGGATCGCCCGGCCCATCTCCGGGCCCTGCGCGGCGGCGAGGGCCGTCGCGACATCCAGCGGCATGCCCAGGGCGACCATCTGGAAGGCACGGTCCTCGACGCTGCCGCCGAGCATCGTTTCGACCAGCTGCTCGCCCTCCCCCGGCGTCTGCCACACCTGGGCCAGGTCGTGCCAGACGTAGTCCGGGTCGAGTATCCCGACGACGTCTGTCACCCAACTGCGGACGAGTTCGGGCCGGTGCATGACGGCAGTCAGGACGTGGCCGCCGCCCCAGTCGTGGCCGACGAGGTCGACCGGCTCCCCGATGGTGTCCAGCTCGGCCTCGAGCCAGTCCCGGTACGCGAGGTAGGTGGCCGAGAAGTCGGCGGGCAGCGGAGCACCGAATCCCGGTGGCGACAGGCGCACCACGTCGTCGCGACCGAGCGCATCGACCAACGGTCCCCAGATCGCATCGGTCTCCGGGTTGCCATGCACCAGAACGACGGTCATGAGGCCATCCTGGCACTGGCGCGATCGTCGTCGCCACGAATTCGTGAATGGCGTCGGTACTCGAGCAGTTGCCGCAATGTCTACGTTCTCGGTGGCGCGGTGGCCGCCGGGCCCAACAGATCGGCGCTGTTGTTCGACGAGGTGCGCCGCCACCGCCCGTACAGCGGCAACTCGCGCAACGACTCCCCGCCCACGGACCACCGTCGGGCGACGAATCGCAGGACCGTCCGCACATAGCGGTTCGTCTCTGAGTACCAACGCCATTCGTACAGCCGGCCGGCCTGCAGCCAGTGCGCGAGGGCCTCGGATTCGACGCCCTGCAGGTACGGCCGGACCCAGGTGACAACCACCCACGTCTGCGCGGCCGCAGCGTCGGGAAGCCGGAAGGTCCAGTCGATCGGATCGTCGCCGGCAATCATGGTGTGGCGCAACGCCGGTGGTGGTGGTGCCGCGCCTTCGGGCCTACCGAACAGCTGCACCGTCACGTTGTGAAACACCGCGGGCCCACCGACCTCGAACCGCACGCGGTAGGTGTCATCGGCCGCGGCGTCGCGGTGCACGGTGAACGCCGCCAACCCGCCGACGGCGACATAGCGCGCGAACACCAGGCCGCTGACGGCCATCACAACGCGGCGCGCGGCCAGCAGCACCGTGAACGTCGCGACGGTCAGCGCGACGACACCCCACACGAGGTCCATCCGGACAGCGTGTCAGAGCGTCAACGGCACGTCATGGCAATAGCGGACGTGCCGGTCAATCCGCCGTGTTCGCCTTCTCGAGTTCGCGCAGTAGTGGCAACGACAGGAAGGTCATGGGCCCTACGTCCTTGAACTTGCTGCTGACGTTTCCCGCGATACCGCCCTCGACGGCGAGGTCGCCGATCAGATCGAGTTTGAGCTGCGGGCTGCCCACACTGAAGTCGAGGTCCGCCAGGTCGACCCACACGATGTTGGGACGCGTGGTGGATTCGTAGACGTAGCGCCGGTTGGTGAGGTCCATGACCACCTGCCAGATGGTCTGCGACGCGTCGGGCTTGCCCGGATCCGGTATCCGGAAGGGTTGGGCGGCGTTGCGGATCACCGAGAACATGCTCGCGATCGCTTCGACCTGACCGGACGGAGTGGGCAGCCGGCCGGCGTAGTAGGTGGCGCGCGCGAATCGGTCGGACGCCAACGTGGAACCCGGCAGCGGCTCCGAACCGCCCAGGCCCTCGAACTTCTTCACCAGCTCAAGCTGCTGATCGAAGGTGGGCGAGTTCGTCATCACCCGAAAATCCTTGCTGTGATAGACCTTCGGCCGGCCGTCGAGGTACTCGATGATCGCCGAATCGCCCGTGGCGTCGTCGAGTGCCAGATGAATGGTCGGCGGGTCGCCGCCGGTGGGGTCGTCCAGCTGGACCACCTGCACATCGGTCTCGTCGATCCACGCGACGGCCTCGGCCACGGTCGCGAAGTTGTCGAGGAAGTACTGCAGCCAGATCGCCTGGCTCAACTGGGTCCGGGTGTCATCCGGTGTGCCGTAGGTGGATTCGGCCAGCCACAGCACGTGCCCGGCCAATCCGGCTTCGTTGATGCCGTCCACCGAGATGATGTCGAAGGCGGTGGCGATCACGCTGCCGAACTTCGAGGTCCAGGTGAGCTTGCCGGTGACGCCGTCGTCACGGCTCACGCCGCGCGGCTGCTTCCACAGGTTGGTCATGAGGTCGCGGTGGAAGTCCATGTTGCGGCCGACCAGGACCGCATCGCCTGCGTCAGGCCAGATGACTCGAGTGCACACCGGAGCAAGCCTAACTTTGCCCGCGCGCGTCGACCGCTGAATCGTTTGCTATCAATTGCCCGCCGCGCGTGGGATGCTCAGCAGGCAACTGTTCCGTACAGGGAACTCGCAGCTGATTGCCTGGGTGAGGAGGTCTCGCCGGTCAGCCGATGGTTTGCGGACATCGGTAGCTATTCACCCCTCCGAGCGGAAGCGACATGAGCATGTTGCGTACTACGACGGCCGTGCTGATCCCGGCCCTGCTGCTGACGATGTCCTGTTCCTCCGGAGGAAATGGGAAGGACCCGGCATCAGCGGTCACGACGCTGCATTTCTACGAACACGACACCGGCCAGACCAGCGTGGATCTCGGAACCCCCGGCTCGGGTCCCGGCGACCAATTCATCTTCTCCGGCGACGTTTTCGATCGCCAGGGTGGCACGAAGCTCGGGCGGACCGCAGGAGTGTGCACAACCGTCAGCGGTGATGCCACGGCAGGTGACGTCTCGTGCACCGAGACCTTCATCCTCGAGGGCAGCCAGATTTCGATCCAGATGCTGGCCGACCGCGCCGCCGTGTTCAGCAAGGGCGAAACCCTGCCCGTCTCGATCGTCGGAGGCAGCGGCAAGTACAGCAAGGCCCGCGGTGACGGCACCGCGCAAGTGCCACCCGAGGTGCCGAATCAGACCGACGCGAACTTCGTGCTGAACGTGGTGACTGACTAAGCGCCGACAGATCGATATTGCTGTCGTCAACGTTGCCAGGCACACGTCGGTACATTGTGGGCGCCAACCAGGTATTCGCCGCCTTCATGGGCAACAACCAAAGGGCGAGACGGGGCTGGCTCGATCTCTTCAATAGAGACGACTGTGCGACTCCGTGAGACGGGCGCAATCTTGCTTTCGGTCTTGCAACGCACCAACTTTCGCGAAATTCGGCAGACTACTTCGCCAGGCTGCGGGTGGAACTTGATTCGGACGTACGGCCCGTACGTTCTTCCCATCCGCGTCACGTTGCGATACGTCTTTGTCGGCATCAGGCCCAGCGAGATGGCCAATTCATAAATGTCGTTGCCAAGCCGGTTGTCTCGAACACAGATCTCGACCTGTCCAGTCGGCGAGACCGTGCCATCTGTGTCCACAATTCCCTGAATGACAGACCATCGCTGATCCAACGAAGCTCGGAGAACGGTGCTAGGAATGCGCTTACTGTTCAGCACCCCAAGTGTTCTGAGTGCTTTCTGGGCACCGCCTCCGATCCGCATTCGGTGAGTGTCCCCATGCGTCGGCGACGGGGGAGCGTGCTCGATACCGAGGCGGTCCAACTGCGCGATGAAAGCACCAAGATCATCGGTGCTGCCAGTAACCCGAGCACAGTCAGAATCTCCGTCGCCCAGCCAGTAGCCAAGAACATAAGGGTCAATCCCCAGATCGGCGGTTTGGCCAATGATCGCGGGAGTGTTGACGACGCCTGAAAACTGACCCCCTGTCGACGGGTGAATTTTGACCCCCGTCATTGATAGGAGGGTGATTTCA
>NZ_JBJIAK010000035.1:0-64588 GCF_045310915.1 Mycobacterium sp. SMC-17
CGAGCATCCTCAGTAACGCGCCACGGTGGTCCCATCCCCCTGGCAATCAGGTGGTCCCATCACCCTGGCAAGCGACACCGGGCGCCGGGCAGCAGGTCGCCGCGGGCCCGGCCGCGTTCGACCATGTACATGGCGGGCCGGTCTTTCATGCCGCCGGGGTTGACGCCTTCGAGCTTGGCCCAGAAGCCGCGGTCATCGGTGGTGAACGGGGCGGTGATCCGCAGCACCGGAGTGCCGCCGACCATGGTGCCGGGCCGGTCGTAGCGGGCCAGCCGGCATGGCCCCGAAGCCGGCCGAGCGGATTTTCTGGGCAGGGTGAGATTGGTCGAATTGTTCATGGGTGCATCACTTTTCGCGTCATGCCGCGATGCGGCAGCGGGATCGGGCAGCAGACACCGACCAGCCACGAAACGCGGCCGATCTGCGCTGACCGATCAGCGTCGGGAGATGCAGAGCCGGGTCAGGACCGCCCGGCCGGTGTGGATCGCCGCCGCCTGACGGGGCGGTCCGCGGCTGGTCACCGGCGTCAGTGCGCACCAGCACACCGTCGCGACGCAGACGGCCAGCGCGAGGCCGAGAGCCAGGAGGGTGGAGGTGGAACGGGGGAGGCCGATCATCAGATCCGGGGCCGACGGGATCGAATTGTCGCGCAGGTGTGGATGTTCGGCGGTCACGGACGGCAGGGTGTGGCCCGGTGCCACGAGGACGGGGGCCGCATGGGGATGCGTCGCGGCAGCGGGCTTGATGCCCAGCTGCGTGCCGATCCCGAGGCCCAGCAGCGCGACGAGCAGCAGGATCGCCGCCCGCCATCGCATCGGCCTGGTCGTCACCTTCGCGACTGTACCGACGTTTCAGCGCCTATAGCCGTGCCGATGCCGGCGCATGCGGAAAAGTTACCGGGTTCAAATCACTTTCATATCCGCATCGGCCGGAGGCTCAGGCGCTGAACTCGTAGTCGTCGAGGTCGAAGCGGCGGCTGCGGACGTAGGCCTCCACGGTGGTGGCGGGCCGTAGCGGCACGTCGCCGTTCTTGTCGAAGTAGTAGCTGTTGGCCGACTGGCAACTGTCCTGCCAGAACACCTGGCGGTGGCGCTTGCGCATCATTTCGTCGAAGTAGCGGTCGTTGGCCTCCTGCGAGACCTCCACCCGGTGCGCGCCAAGCTTTTCCGCGCGCTGCAGACACCGCACGATGTGGTGCGTCTGCGCTTCGATCAGCGCGAAATACGACGAACCCACGTAGCCGTACGGCCCCATGACGGTGAAGAAGTTCGGGAAACCGGGGATGCTGACACCCTCATAGGCCTGCAGCCGCTGCGTCTCCCAGAACTCGCCGAGGGTGTGGCCGCCCGCACCGGTGACGGGGAACGTCGGCACGCTGTCGACGTCCATCACCTTGAACCCGGTGGCCAGGATCAGCACGTCCACGTCGTGTTCCTGGCCGTCGGCGGTACGTACCCCGGTCGGCGTGATGCGCTCGATGGATTCGGTTACCAGACTGACGTTTTCGCGGTTGTACGTCGCGAGGTAGCTGTTGTGGAAACCCGGCCGCTTACAGCCGACCGCGTAGCGCGGCGTCAGCTTGTCCCGCACCACCGGGTCGTGGACCTCGCGGCGCAGGAACGACCGCCCCATCCGGGCCGCGCCGTCCGCCAACGGGAAGACGCTGTAGTACTGCGCCGACAGCGGGAAGGTCAGCTCGACGTAGGCCTGGCTGGCCAGCCGCTGCAGCGTCTTGCCTCCGGGAATGCGCATGGCCCAGCGGGCCGGGGCCGGCAGCGGCAGGTCGAGTTTCGGGAAGCACCAGATCGGCGTCCGCTGAAACACCGTGAGGTGCGCCACGATCGGGGCGATCTCGGGGATCACCTGGACTGCCGAGGCGCCGGTGCCGATGATCGCGACCCGCTTGCCACGCAGGTCGATGCTGCTGTCCCAGCGTGCGGTGTGCAGCGTGATGCCGGCGAAGTCCTCGACGCCGTCGATGTCCGGTGCCTTGGGCACCGTCAGGACGCCACTGCCGTTGATCAGGAACCGTGCGGTGACGGTGCCGCTGCTGGTGTGCACGCGCCACAGGGCGGCGTCGTCGTCGTACTCGGCGCCGGTGACCTCGGTGCCGAACCGGATGCGGTCCCGCAGTCCGTACTTGTCGACGCAGTGCTCGGCGTAGGCCTTGAGCTCGTGGCCCTTGGCGTAGGTGCGCGACCAGTCGGCGCTCTGCTCGAACGAGAACTGGTAGGAGAACGACGGAATATCCACGGCGACACCGGGATAGGTGTTCCAGAACCAGGTGCCGCCGGGGCCGGAGCCGGCTTCGAGGATTCGGTAGTCACCGAGCCCGGCCCGGTCGAGCAGGATGCCGGCCCCGATCCCGGAGAACCCGGCGCCGACGATCACCGTTTGGACATCAGGCGTTGTCATGGGTCCATACTTGCGGAAATTCAGGCGTAGAGGGCGGCTTTCAGGGCCGCGAGTCCACGGTTGGTGGCCTCGGTCGCCACCGGCGAAGCCAGGGCGAGGCTGACGAACCCGTGCACCATGGTCGGCTCGTTGCTCAACTCGACCGGAACACCTGCTGCGGCAAGCAGTTTGGCGTATTCGGCGCCGTCGTCCCGCAGCGGGTCGTGCTCGGCGGTCCCGATGTACGCCGGCGGCAGACCTGCCAGCGACTCGGCGTTCGCCGGGGCCAGGTCGGTCGGCAGGGCCGAGGCGTCGCTGAGGTCCATGCCCGGCAGGTACCAGGTCAGGAAGGCCGCCGTCACATTGCTGTTGAGCATGGGGGCGTCGGCGTTCTCGGTGAACGACGGCAGCGTGACGTCACCCGTCACCACGGGGTACCAGAGCAGCTGGAACGCCAGCTTCGGGCCGCCGGCGTCACGCGCCCGCAGCGCCATCACGGCGGAGATGTTGCCGCCGGCCGAGTCGCCGGCCACCGCGAGGCGCGCCGGGTCGCCACCCAGTTCGGCGGCATGCGCGCCGACCCACTGCAGCGCCGCCCAGGAATCCTCGATGGCGGCCGGGAACGGGTGCTCGGGCGCCAGCCGGTACTCGACCGACACCACGATGGCGCGGGCGCCGACGGCGTGGGCGCGGGCCACATGGTCATGGGTGTCCAGGTCCCCGATGGCCCAGCCGCCGCCGTGATAGAAGACCACGACGGGCAGCGGCCGGGTTTCGCCGTCGATGGGCGGCCAGTAGATGCGGACCGGAATCTGGCCTGCCGCACCGCAATCGAGCGTACGGTTCTCGATCCGCAGGTCCGGCAGCATCGCCGCCGGCGGCCGCATCGCGGCGATCTTGGCGCGCGCCACCTCGACACCGTCGTCGATGGTGAACTCCAGTGGCACGGCGTCCAGGAGGGCTTTGAGGATCGGGTCGATACCAGGGCGGTCAGCGGACGTCACAGCGTCGCTCTCATCCAGGGTCATGCCTCAGGCTAACGCTGCCTTCAGCGCGGCGATTCCGCGGTCGGCCGCCTCGGTCGTCGCCGGCACCACGCCGTGGTACCCGAGGTAGCCGTGCACCAGGGTCTCGGCGTTGTGCACCTCGACGGAAACCCCGGCCGCGGTGAGCATCTCGCCGTACCGGATGCCGTCGTCGCGCAGTGGGTCGTATCCGGCGACGGCGATGTAGGCCGGGGCCAGCCCGGCCAGCGACTCGGCACGCGCCGGGACCAGGGCGGCCGGTGGGTTCCGCAGGTCGACGCCCGTGGCATACAGCAACGAGAAACCGCCGACGGCGTCGCGGCCCAGGACCGGGGCGTCGGCGTTCTCGGTGAACGACGGCAGCGACGTGTCCCAGGTGGTCGCGGGGTACCACAGCAGCTGGGCGCGCAGCGTGATGCCGGCATCGCGGGCCAGCTGCGCGACCACGGCGGCGAGGTTGCCGCCGGCCGAATCACCGGCCACTGCAAGACGATTCGGGTCACCGCCGATCTCGTCGGCGTGGGCGGCCACCCACTGCGTCACGGCCCAGACGTCGTCGACCGCGGTGGGGAAGGGGTGCTCGGGAGCGAGCCGGTAGTCCACCGACACCACCACGGCGCCGGCCCCGGCGGCGTGCAGGCGGGCGGTGCCGTCATAGGTGTCCAGATCGCCGACCACCCAGCCGCCGCCGTGGAAGAACAGCACCACCGGCGCCGACGGTTCGATGTCCGCGGGCCAGTAGACGCGCACCGGCACGCCGTCGATGACGCGGTCCTCGGCGCGGACCTCCGGGAACACTGCCTTGCGGGGCAGCTCGCGGAACCGGGCCCGGGCGGCTTCGACGCCACCGTCCATGGTCAATTGGAACGGAACCGCTTCCAGTACCTTTTGCAGAATGGGATCGAGCGGGGGACGCGCAGTGTCCGACATGAGTTCACCGTACGCACCGCGCCGGCGGCTGTGGCTGGCGGCCGCCGTGATCGCCGCCGGCTATGGCATCTTCCTCATCGCAACGGCGCTGCGGTTGCCGTCGGGAGCCGACCTGATCGGCCAATTCGCCCTGCAGCCCATGGTCAAGGCACTGCCCGCGCTGCTGCTGGCGGCGGCCGCGGCGAGCCATCCGATCGTCCGCGAACGCAACTGGCTGGTCGCCGCACTGGTGTTCTCGGCCGGTGGTGACTTCCTGCTGGCCGTGCCGGGCTGGCCCATGGGATTCGTGTTCGGGCTCGGCTCGTTCCTGATCGCGCACCTGTGCTTCCTGGCCGCCCTGCTGCCGTTGGCCCGCCGCACCCCGGCGGCCACCGCCGGCGCTGCGGTCCTGGTCGTCATCTGCCTCGGGCTCATCGTCTGGTTCTGGCCGAGCCTGGTCGCGCAGCAGATGACCATCCCCGTGACCGTGTACATGGCGGTACTGGTGGCCATGGTGTGCACGGCGCTGTTCGCCGACCTGCCGACCCGCTGGACCGCCCTCGGCGCGCTGTGCTTCGCGGTGAGCGACGGCATGATCGGCATCAGCAAGTTCGTGCTCGGTGACGAGACGCTGGCGGTCCCGATCTGGTGGGCCTACGCCGCGTCGTTGCTCCTGATCACCGCTGGATTCTTCGCCGGCAGGACGGTGTCGGCCGCGTCTGCTACACCGGCTGCGTGACCGTCACCAGACAGCAGGCCGAGCACGAGCCCGTGGCTCGGGTGCTGCCCATGCTGTCGGTGCCGCATCTGGACCGCGAGTTCGACTACCTGGTGCCGGCCGACCTGTCCGACGACGCCCAGCCGGGCGTGCGGGCCAAGGTCCGGTTCAACGGCCGCCTCGTCGACGCCTTCATCCTCGAAAGGCGTTCGGACACCGACCATTCGGGCAAGCTGGGCTGGCTGGACCGGGTGGTCTCGGCCGAACGGGTGCTGACCCCGGACGTGCAGCGCCTCGCCGAGGCGGTGGCCGCCCGGTACGCCGGCAGCCGGCCCGATGTGCTGCGTCTGGCCATCCCGCCGCGGCATGCCACCGTGGAGAAGCAACCGCCGCCGGAGCTTCCGCCGTTCGTTGCATGCGACGTCGACGCCGGCGCCTGGCAGCAGTACGGCCGCGGCGAGCAGTTCCTCGAAGCGCTGGCCGAGGGCCGGGCCGCGCGCGCGGTGTGGCAGGCGCTGCCGGGGGAGGACTGGGCCCGGCGGCTGTGCGAGGCGGCGGCTGTCGTCGTCAACGCCGGCCGCGCGGCACTGCTGATCGTGCCGGACCAGCGCGACGTCGACGCCGTCCACGCCGCGGCGCTGACGCTCGTCGACGAGTCCCGGGTCGTGGCATTGTCCGCCGGCCTCGGCCCGTCGCAGCGCTACCGGCGCTGGCTGTCGGTGCTGCGCGGTCAGGCCCGGCTCGTGATCGGTACCCGCAGCGCAGTGTTCGCCCCCGTCGCCGACCTCGGGCTCGTCGTCGTATGGGACGACGGCGACGACTCGCTCGCCGAACCGCGTGCGCCGTATCCGCACGCCCGCGAGGTCGCCATGCTGCGGGCGCACCAATTGCGTTGCGGCGCAATCATCGGCGGCTTCGCGCGCACTGCCGAGGCGCAGGCCCTAGTCCGCAGCAAGTGGGCGCACGACCTGGTGGCGGGCCGCAGCGTGGTGCGCGCCCGGGCGCCACGCGTCGTCGCGCTCGACGACGATGCTCACACCCACGAACGCGACGCCGCCGCCCGCACCGCGCGGTTGCCGTCGATGGCACTCGGCGCGGCCCGGGCGGCGCTGAGTGCCGGCCGGCCCGTGCTGGTCCAGGTGCCGCGCCGCGGCTACGTGCCCGCGCTGGCCTGCGGTAAATGCCGGACCATCGCGCGGTGCCGCCACTGCACCGGTCCGCTGTCGCTGCCGGACCGCGACACCGTCGGCGCGGTGTGCCGCTGGTGTGGCCGTCAGGACGTCGCGCTGCGCTGCGGCCGGTGCGGTTCGGACGCGGTACGCGCCGTGGTGGTCGGGGCCCGGCGCACCGCCGAGGAGCTGGGCCGGGCCTTCCCGGGCGTTCCCGTCGTCACCTCCGGCGGCGACGCCGTCGTGACCGAGGTGCCCGCGCGCGCCGCCGTCGTGGTGGCGACCCCGGGCGCCGAACCGCGGGCCGACGGCGGTTATGGCGCGGCGCTGTTGCTGGACGGCTGGGCGCTGCTGGGCCGCCAGGATCTGCGTGCGGCAGAGGACACGCTGCGCCGGTGGATGTCGGCAGCGGCCATGGTGCTCGACCGCGCGGCCGGGGGCACCGTCGCGGTGGTGGCCGAATCGTCGATCCCGACGGTGCAGGCGCTGGTGCGCTGGGACCCCGTCGGGCACGCGGGGTCCGAGCTCGACGGCCGTACCGAGGTCGGGCTGCCCCCCGCGGTGCATCTCGCGGCCGTGGACGGTGTCCCGGAGGCGGCCGACGCGCTGCTGGAGGCCGCCGCCCTGCCGCCCGATGCCGAGGTGCTGGGTCCGGTCGACCTGCCGTTCGGTGCCCGTCGTCCGCCCGGTGTGGACCCGGACGCTCCCGTGCACCGCATGCTGGTGCGGGTCTCGCGCGATCGCGGGCTGGTGCTGGCGGCGGCCCTGCGCCGGGCGACCGGCGTGCTCAGCGCCCGCCACGACCAGACGCCGGTGCGGGTGCAGATCGATCCGCTGCACATCGGATGAGTAGGTTCGGCCGCTGCACAAGTAGCCTGGTGGATCGTGCGTATCGTCTTCGCCGGAACCCCGGAACCCGCGCTGCCGTCGTTGCGTCGGCTCATCGCGTCGCCCCGCCACGAGGTGGTCGCGGTGCTGACCCGTCCTGACGCGGCCTCGGGTCGCCGCGGCAAGCCCGCGCCGTCTCCCGTCGCGGAACTTGCTCTGGCCGAAGGCATTCCGGTGCTGCGTCCGGCCAAGCCCAACGAGCCAGAGTTCGTCGCCGAACTCGCCGCGCTGGCCCCCGACTGCTGCGCCGTCGTCGCCTACGGTGCGCTGCTGCGCGACGAGCTGCTGGCGGTGCCCCGGCTGGGCTGGATCAACCTGCACTTCTCGGTGCTGCCGGCGTGGCGCGGCGCCGCCCCGGTGCAGGCCGCCATCGCCGCGGGCGACGAGGTGACCGGTGCCACCACATTCCAGATCGAACGGGCCCTGGACTCCGGGCCCGTGTACGGCGTGCTGACCGAGGCGGTGCGGCCCATCGACACCGCGGGCGACCTGCTGGCCCGTCTGGCCGACGCCGGCGCCGGTCTGCTGGAGACGACGCTCGACGGTATCGAGGACGGCGAGCTGACCGCGGTGCCGCAGCCCACCGACGGCGTGACGATCGCACCCAAGGTGACCGTCGAGGACGCGCGCGTGCGCTGGGACCTGCCCGCGCACGTCGTCGACCGCCGCATCCGCGCGGTCACGCCGAACCCGGGTGCCTGGACCGAGATCGGCGACCTGCGGGTGAAACTCGGACCGGTGGTCCCGGTCGAAGCAGAACCGTTGGCGCCCGGCGTAATTCGCGTGCAGAAATCCGGCGTGCTGGTCGGCACCGGCAGCACTCCGGTGCGCCTGGGCCTGGTGCAACCGCCGGGGAAGAAACTGATGAATGCGGCGGACTGGGCGCGCGGTGCCCGGCTGGACGAAGGTGTGGTGGCCCGGTGACCGAACGGAGCGGACGAGGCGGACGGCAGGGCCGGCCGAACAACCAGGGACGTACCGGCGGCCACCGGCAGCCGGCGGCCCGGGCACAGGCCCCCCGCGGCCCGCGCCGCAAGCCGCTCGATCCGGCCCGCCGCGCCGCGTTCGACGTGCTGCGCGCCGTGTCGCAGCGCGACGCCTACGCCAACCTCGCGCTGCCGGCCATCCTGCGCGAGCGCGACATCACCGGCCGCGACGCGGCCTTCGCCACCGAACTGACCTACGGCACCTGCCGCTGCGTCGGGCTGCTGGACGCGGTGATCGAGAGTGCCGCCGGGCGCCCCACCGACCGGATCGACCCGGTTCTGCTGGATCTGCTGCGGCTCGGCGCCTATCAGCTGCTCCGCACCCGCGTCGACGCCCACGCCGCGGTGGACACGACCGTCGAGCAGGCCGGCATCGAATTCGATTCGGTGCGTGCGGGTTTCGTCAACGGCGTGCTGCGCGCCATCGCGAGCAAGGATGAGGCCGCCTGGGTCGCCGAGCTCGCGCCGTCGGCCGCCGCCGACCCGATCGGCCACACCGCGTTCACCCATGCGCACCCGCGCTGGGTGGCGCAGTCCTTCGCCGACGCCCTCGGCGCCGACGCGGGGGAGCTCGACGCGATGCTCACCAGCGACGACGAACGCCCCGTCGTGCACCTCGCGGCCCGTCCGGGAGAGATCAGTGCCGAGGAGCTGGCCGCGGCGATCGGCGGCGACGTCGGCCGCTTCTCGCCGTACGCGGTGTATCTGCCCGGCGGCGACCCCGGCCAGCTGGACCCGATCCGCGACGGCCTGGCGCAGGTGCAGGACGAGGGCAGCCAACTGGTGGCCCGCGCACTGACCGAGGTGCCGGTGGAGGGCAACGACAGCCGGTGGCTGGACCTGTGTTCGGGTCCCGGCGGCAAGACCGCGATGCTGGCGGCCATCGCCGCGCAGTGCGGCGCCACGGTGACCGCCGTCGAGCCGACGGAACACCGTGCCGATCTGGTGGAGCGCAACACCGCCGGCATGGGGGTCGAGGTCCTCCGGGTCGACGGCCGTGAGTCGGGCCTGGCGCCCGGATCCTTCGACCGGGTCCTGGTCGACGCCCCGTGCACCGGTCTGGGTGCGCTGCGCCGCCGGCCCGAGGCGCGGTGGCGCCGGCAGCCGTCGGACGTGCCCGGCCTCGCCCGGCTGCAGCGTGAATTGCTCGCTGCGGCAATCAAACTCACCCGCCCGGGCGGTGTGGTGCTGTACGCGACCTGTTCGCCGCACCTGGCCGAGACTGTCGGGGTGATCGCCGACGCGGTGCGCCGTCAGCCGGTCGAACAGATCGACACCCGCCCGCTGTTCGCGCCGGCGGACCGGCTGGGACCCGGACCACATGTGCAGTTATGGCCACATCGGCATGGCACCGATGCGATGTTCGCGGCCGCGCTCAAAGTAGTCTGACCGCCATGGCAGGACCACTGATCGCCCCGTCCATCCTTTCGGCCGACTTCGCCCGGCTCGCCGACGAGACCGCGGCGGTCGAGGGCGCCGACTGGCTGCACGTCGACGTCATGGACAACCATTTCGTCCCCAACCTGACGCTGGGTCTGCCGGTCGTCGAGAGCCTGCTGAAAGTCACCGACATCCCGATGGACTGCCATCTGATGATCGAGGACCCCAAGCGCTGGGCTCCGTCGTACGCCGAGGCCGGCGCCTACAACGTGACGTTCCACGCCGAGGCCACCGACGACCCGATCTCCGTCGCCCGCGACATCCGCGCGGCCGGCGCCAAGGCGGGCCTGAGCGTCAAGCCCGGCACCCCGATCGAGCCCTACCTGGAAATCCTGCGTGACTTCGACACCCTGCTGGTGATGTCGGTCGAGCCGGGCTTCGGTGGCCAGAAGTTCATCGCCGAGGTGCTGCCGAAGGTGGCGCTGGTCCGCAACCTCGTCGACTCCGGTGAGCTCACCCTGGTCGTCGAGATCGACGGCGGCATCAATGACGACACCATCGAAGCCGCCGCCGCGGCCGGCGTGGACTGCTTCGTCGCCGGCTCCGCGGTGTACAACGCGGCGGATCCGGGTGCCGCGGTGGAATCCCTGCGGCGTCAGGCCGCGGCCGCGTCACCGCATCTGGTGCTGTGACGCCGGAGGCCATCGAAGCGGCCATGCGGCTGGCCATCGGCCAGGCCGACGCGGTCAAAGGCACGACGTACCCGAACCCGCCGGTCGGCGCGGTGATCCTGGACCGTGACGGCGAAGTGGCCGGTGTCGGCGGGACCCAGCCGCCGGGGGAGGCGCACGCCGAGGTCATGGCGCTGCGGCGGGCCGGTACCCGCGCCGCGGGCGGCACCGCCGTGGTGACGCTCGAGCCGTGCAACCACCAGGGCCGCACCGGCCCGTGCGTGGACGCGCTGCTGGACGCCGGGGTGGCGGCCGTGGTGTTCGCCGTGGCCGACCCCAATCCGGTGGCCGCGGGCGGCGCCCAGCGGCTGACCGATGCCGGCGTGACGGTGACTTCGGGTGTTCTCGCCGACGAGGTCAGCGGCGGGCCGCTGCGCGAATGGCTGCACCGTCAGCGCACCGGCCGACCCCATGTGACGTGGAAGTTCGCGGCCAGCCTCGACGGGCGCAGCGCCGCCGCCGACGGCACCAGCCAGTGGATCACGGGCCCCGCCGCCCGGGCCGACGTGCACCGGCACCGCGCGGCGGCCGACGCCATCGTCGTCGGCACGGGGACGGTGCTGGCCGACGACCCGACATTGACCGCCCGGCTGTCCGACGGCACCCCGGCGCCCCGTCAGCCGCTGCGGGTGGTGGTCGGGGAACGCGAAATCTCGTCGGAGGCCAACGTCCTGAACGATGATTCCCGGACCATGGTGATCAGGACGCACGATCCGCTCGAGGTGCTGCGGGCGCTGTCGGACCGCACCGATGTGATCCTGGAAGGCGGGCCGACGCTGGCCGGGGCATTCGTCCGGGCGGGACTCGTGGACCGGATTCTGGCGTATCTGGCGCCGACGCTGCTGGGCGGACCCATCACGGCGATCGACGACGCCGGGGTGTCGACCATGTCGCAGGCCCGCCGCTGGCGTTTCGACGGCGTCGAGACCGTCGGGGCCGACGTGCGGCTCAGTCTCGTGCCGAACTGATTGCTCGGGCGCTTCCAGCGAACTTTTCGCGCCGTGCGCGGCGGTTCGGCGCAGGCGTACGGCGGGTCTGAAGGCCCGAACTGATTCCCGATTGTGGCTGAGATGTGCGATTCACCGTGACGCTCAATGTGAGTGGGCTCACCGCGGCCCATCTTTAGTTTTGCTAATCGTTACCACTTCGAGATCAACGCCGCGACATTCGCGCAGGAGGCCGCGATTTCGCATCCGTAAAATTGAGGGCAGACACCGGATCATCTGGATCCGGCTGAAATATCGCGCTCACCGATGTCGTTAGAGCGAAGGTGATCACGAGCAAAGGATAAGAGCATGACTGCACTGCAGGACTGGCTCAGCTTCCGTCCGAGTGAAGATGGCATCCGGGACATGATGTTCCGCCGGCCCCTACGGGCGGTGCTGAGTGTCGTCGAAGAGTTCGACGAAGCCGTGGACGTCGCGCTGGAACGCCTCGCGGCCCACGCGAACGGATCCCACCCGGATCCGGCGCCCGCGCCGACCCCGGCGTACATCCCGGACAACGTGGTGCTGATGCGCCCGGGCGTAGAGCGGTGCTAGTGCGCTGCCGCTGACGGCCGATACAACGCCGAGACAACGGAGCCGCAGAGTCGATCGACTCTGCGGCTCCGTTGTCGTTACGGCCTACGCCACCGGCGCGGGATCGACCTCGGGAGCGGTCTCGGGCTCCTCGGCCTGCTCGTGGCGACCGGCGATCAGCAGACCGGCCAGCGCACCCACCACACACACGATCGCGGTGATCAGGAAGATCGAGCTGTACTGCATGGTGTAGGCGGTCTTCACGTTCTTGGCGATCTGCTCCGCGGCGTCGGCAAGACTGCCGCCCTTGGCCGGCGGCAGGGCGGCCAGGTTCTGGTTGAACTTGTACAGACCCCATGCGGACAGCGCCGCCATACCGATCAGCATGCCGATCATGCGGGACACCACGACCGCCGCCGAGGCGATGCCGTGCTGCGCCGTCGGGACCACGCGCAGCGTCGCCGACGTCAGCGGTCCGATGACCAGACCCAAGCCCAGGCCGGCGATGATCAGATCGGTCGGCAGTGTCGGGAGCTTCACGATCGCGAGGTCGTGGGTGGCTTCCAGCACGTTCATGTCCCAGTGCGAGACCAGCAGATACGCGGCGGCTGCGATGAGCAGACCGACGAACGCGACGATCCGGTCGCCGATCCGGGTGGCGATCCACCCGCCGACCAGCGCGCCGACAGGCAGCGCACCCAGGAACCACGCGAGCTTGAAGATCGCATGCGCCTGGTCGATGCCGAGCACACCGCGGCTGAACAACTCGACGTTCACCAGCGTGACCATGAGCGCCGCGCCCGCGCACAGCGACGACGCCAGGCCCGCCAGGAACGGCCGGAAGTGCACGCCCACCGGATCGATCAGCTTGGTGCGGGCCATCTTCTCCCACACGAAGAACGCGACCGCGACGACCGCGGCGGCGATCAGCAACGGCGGGCCGTTTTCCGGGAGCACCTGCTTGCCGTCGGGGTTGGGGTTGTACAGGCCCCACGTCGCCAATCCCAGGGCGACGGCGAGCAGCACGCCGCCCAGGACGTCGATCTTCTCGGGCTTCTCGGTCTCGATGCGTGACGGCAGGCTGAAGTGGATCATCACGATGGCCGCGAGGGTCAGCGGCACGTTGATCCAGAAGACATCCCGCCAGTCGTGCAGCAGCCACACCACGGCGACGCCGTACAGCGGGCCGAGCACGCTGCCCAGCTCCTGCGCGGCACCGATGCCACCGAGCACGCCGGCGCGGTTGCGCGCGGCCCACAGGTCGGCCGCCAGCGCCAGCGTCACCGGCAGCAGCGCGCCGCTCGCCACACCCTGGATGGTGCGGCCGACGATCAGCTGATTGAGCGGCTCGATCAGCTCGTTCGCCGGGATGAACATGCCGGCCATCGCCGTGACGATCGAGCCGACCGCGAACAGCGCGAGGCTCGCCTGGAGCACCAGCTTGCGGCCGAACCGGTCGGACGCCCGGCCCAGCAGCGGCATCGCCGCGATGTAGCCCAGCAGGTACCACGTGACGACGGGCGTGACCTGCTGGATCTTGTTGATCGGGATGCCGATCCCGTCCGGCGGGTCCTTCATCATGTCGGTCATGATCGTCACGACGACGTAGGTGTCGAGCGCGCCGAGCAGGACCGCGAGACTGCCCGCGGCTATGGCGACGTGGCGGTTGCTACCCCCGGCCATTACTGAACGTCGGGCTTGTTGACGGTGACCGGCTTACCCCAGTCCGTCAGCGTCATCTGCAGGTTGTTGCCCGGGCTCGTCTCCAGCTGCGCCTGCGCGAGCTGGTGGTTGCCGCCCTCTTCGATCCAGGCGGTGCCCGGCAGCGCGGTGGTGACCTTCAGCTGCGGGGCGATCTTGTTGACGGCCTCGGCGCTGACGGTGCCGGTGACCTTGACGGTCTTCACGCCGTTGATGTCCTCGCGGCCCACGGCCTTGGCGTCGGTGAAGTTGTCCAGGATGTTGGCCAGGCCGGTCTCCGGGCGCAGGATCGCCGAGATGTCGTAGATGGCGTCGGCGGGGCCGAAGTCGGACAGCGGGCCACCGGACGACAGCGAGGCGTACAGGTGGTTGTCGTAGACGACGAACGGCGCGTCCTGGACGCCCATGCCGCCCACCGAGAGGTTGGCCTTGCCCTGGCCGGCGACGGCGGGGGTGAGCGTCATGTCACCGGTCAGCTTGGTGACCGTCAGCTTGGCGATCTTGCCGTTGACCGTCAGGACCAGGTGCACGCTCTGCTGGCCGCGGGTGGTGTCCGCGGACTGCTTGAGCAGCGCTGCGGCGTCGGGCAGCGGCGTCGAGGGGGCCTCGGACTTCGAACATCCGGAGACCAGGAGCACCCCGGCCATCACGGTGGAGAGTAGGGAAACAAGCATGGCGGAGCGTTTGCGCGTCTGCATGTCCTGCATCGTAATAGGTGCGCCCGACCAACAAGTTGCCTCGATCGGCCGGCCCGGCGCCAATAGCTAGGCTGAGGCCCATGTTCACCGGCATTGTCGAAGAGCTCGGCGAGATCGTCAGCAAGGACCAACTGGCCGACGCGGCGCGGTTCGTCATCCGCGGCCCCTTGGTCACCACCGATGCCGGGCATGGTGACTCGATCGCGGTGAACGGCGTCTGCCTGACGGTCGTGGACGTGCTGCCCGACGGCGCGTTCTCCGCCGACGTGATGGCCGAGACCCTGAACCGGTCGAGCCTCGCCGGCGTCGAAGTCGGCGGCCGGGTGAACCTGGAGCGCGCCGCGGCGATCAACAGCCGCCTGGGCGGGCACATCGTGCAGGGTCATGTGGACGGCACCGGCACTGTGTTGTCGCGCACACCGTCCGAGCACTGGGAGGTCGTGCGCATCGCGCTGCCGCCGCAGCTGGCCCGGTACGTGGTCGAGAAGGGCTCCATCACCGTCGACGGGGTTTCGCTGACGGTGTCCGGCCTGGGCCGAGACGAGCAGGGCGACTGGTTCGAAATCTCTCTGATTCCAACGACGTTGCAGCTGACGACGCTCGGCCGCGCCCCGGTCGGGACCACCGTGAACCTGGAAGTGGACGTCATCGCCAAATACGTCGAACGGCTGCTCGGCCCGGCGCAGTAGCGCCCGGTTCTACCGTGTCCGCTGAGCGGACCGGCGGGAGTAAGTCGGCCCGTACCAGTGGTTCATACTGGTAGGTGATCAACATGGCCCTGATGTGGCCACGGCAAGGGTGGTGGAGATGACGAGGCTTGATTCCGTCGAGCGGGCGATAGCCGATATCGCGGCGGGCAAGGCTGTCGTCGTCATTGACGACGAAGATCGCGAGAACGAAGGCGATCTGATCTTCGCCGCGGAGAAGGCGACGCCGGAACTGGTGGCCTTCATGGTCCGCTACACCTCGGGCTACCTGTGTGTGCCGCTCGACGGCGCCATCTGCGACAAGCTGGGCCTGCTGCCGATGTACGCGGTGAACCAGGACAAGCACGGCACTGCCTACACCGTCACGGTGGACGCGAAAAAGGGTGTGGGAACCGGCATTTCGGCTTCCGACCGCGCCAAGACCATGCAGCTGCTGGCCGATCCGGACGCCGTCGCGGACGACTTCACCAAACCCGGACACGTAGTCCCGTTGCGCGCCAAGGACGGTGGCGTGCTGCGCCGCCCCGGCCACACCGAGGCCGCCGTCGACCTGGCCCGGCTGGCCGGTCTGCAGCCCGCCGGCGCGATCTGCGAGATCGTCAGCCAGAAGGACGAGGGCTCCATGGCCCAGACCGACGAGCTGCGCGTCTTCGCCGACGACCACGACCTGGCGCTGATCTCCATCGCCGACCTCATCGAATGGCGCCGCAAGCACGAGAAGCACATCGAGCGCGTCGCCGAGGCCCGGATCCCGACCCGGCACGGCGAATTCCGGGCCGTCGGCTACACCAGCATGTACGAGGACGTCGAGCACGTGGCGCTGGTGCGCGGCGAGGTTTCCCCGGAGAACGGTGACGACGTGCTGGTGCGCGTGCACTCCGAGTGTCTGACCGGTGACGTGTTCGGCTCGCGGCGCTGCGACTGCGGCCCCCAGCTCGACGCCGCCATGGAGATGGTGGCCAACGAAGGCCGCGGCGTGGTGCTGTACATGCGCGGACACGAGGGCCGCGGCATCGGCCTGCTGCACAAGCTGCAGGCCTACCAGTTGCAGGACGCCGGCGCCGACACCGTCGACGCCAACCTCGAGCTGGGCCTGCCCGCCGACGCCCGCGACTACGGCATCGGCGCGCAGATCCTGGTCGACCTCGGCATCCGCTCCATGCGGCTGCTGACCAACAACCCGGCCAAGCGCGTCGGCCTGGACGGCTACGGGCTGCACATCATCGAACGCGTGCCGCTGCCCATCGGCCCCAACGCCGACAACATCCGGTACCTGATGACCAAGCGGGACCGGATGGGCCACGACCTCATCGGCCTCGACGATTTCGCCGGTGACGCAACAGACGGAGAAGGTAAATGAGTGGTGTCGGTGTGCCGGACATGCCGGCGCTCGACGCGTCCGGGATCAAGCTGGCCATCGTCGCCAGCACGTGGCACACCAAGATCTGTGACGCGCTGCTCGACGGCGCCCTCCGGGTCGCCACCGCATCGGGTATCGCCGAACCGACCGTGGTCCGCGTGCTCGGTGCCATCGAAATCCCGGTTGTGGCACAGGAATTGGCCAAGAACCACGACGCGGTGATCGCGCTGGGTGTGGTGATCCGCGGTGGCACACCGCATTTCGACTACGTGTGCGACGCCGTCACGCAGGGCCTCACGCGGGTGTCGCTCGACGAGTCGACACCGGTCGCCAACGGTGTGCTGACGGTCAACACCGAAGAGCAGGCCATCGACCGTGCGGGCCTGCCCGGCTCGGCCGAGGACAAGGGTGAGCAGGCCGCGTCGGCGGCCCTCGCCACCGCGATCACGCTGCGCGACCTGCGTCGATGACGAAGGAAACCGGCAGCTGGGACCTGGAGGTCCGGCCGCAGCGCGTGAAGTACGTCGCGTACGCGGCGGCCGCCGTCATCATCGCCGTGCACGTCACGGTGGGGGCGCTGCTCAAAATCGGTGCCACCGGGGTGATCTTCCAGACCGCCGACCAGGTGTCCATGGCGCTGCTCGGTGTCATCCTCGCCGGTGCGGTGCTGTTGCCGACACGGTCCCGGCTGCGGGTCGGCCCGGCCGGCATCGTCGTCCGTAACGTCTTGAGCGACAAGACGATTGCCTGGTCCGACATCGTCGGGGTGTCGTTCCCGCTGGGCGCCCGCTGGGCGCGGGTGGATCTGCCCGACGACGAGTACGTCCCGATCATGGCCATCCAGACCGTCGACAAGGCGCGGGCCGTCGACGCGATGGACCGGCTTCGGGAGCTGGTCGCGAAATACCGCCCGGACCTCAGCTCAGCGTCAAAGACATCGTGAGTTCGTCTGCCGGGCCCGGGCTTCGGGAACCCTCCGCCGGGTCGGCCGTGGCGACGAATCCGAAGGCGCGATAGACCCCGAGCGCGGCGGTGTTGTCGCGGTGCACCCGCAGCGTCACGGTGCGCGCTCCCAGACCGCGACCCCAGTCGATGGCCGCGGTCAACAGAGTGCGCGCCACCCCGCGGCCGCGGGCGACCGGATCGGTCCACAGCGAGTACAGGTACACCGAGCTCGGGCTGGCCCGATGTGCCGCGATCAGGCCCACCAGCTGGTCCTCCTGAGCCACGGCGAACTGCGCGTGCGCCCGCAGGCGACGGCGCCACTGCGTCCCGGTGAAGCTCATCTCGGCGCGGTACTCGGCATCGTCGGTGCCCGCGGAATCGGCCAGCGCGCGCAGCCGCAGCGCCGCGAACACCCGCCAGTCGGCTTCGGTGAGCCGGATCACCCCCACCTGGGTGCTCCCTCCCATGGGATAGAATTTGCTGATAGTGACCGATTTTCGCATGCCTTCGCCGCCCGACGCCGTGGCGATCGCACCCGATGAACTGGTCGGCCGCCTCGGTGCGTACCCGACGGTGACCGTGCCGATCTACCAGGGCCGGACCGTCGACACCCCGTCGCTGTGGCAGCACCTCGCCGAACCCGCGGACTACTTCGGGCTGACCATGCCTGCCCGCGCCGATCTGGACGCCGCGCTGGCTTCCTTCTCGACCCTGCCGGGACTGGTCGCCGCCACGGTCACGATCACCGACGGCGGCCGGTGCGCGGTGACGGGCCTGCCCTCGCAGGTCTGCACGCCGAAGCCGGTACGCATCGGATGGCGCGACAGCGGCTGGACCCCGCCGGCGGCGACGGACGAGCCGTGGCTGCGGATGGCGGCCCGGACGACCAGCCTGGGCACCGTGGACCTGCTGCTGCGCCGGCTGGCCGAACAGGGCTGCGTGGACGGCATCGCACCCGGTCCCGAGATCACGCCGGCCGTGGTCGGCGCGTTGCTCCTCGACATCGGCGCCGAACTGGTCGGCGTCGAGAATCCGGAGCCGGTCTCGTTGGTGGACCAGCTGCAGACGTGTGGCGTCGTGCGCGGTGTCGAGCGCCGTGCTTCGGTGCCCGCCGACCAGGTACTGCGCGCCTGGTGGATCTCGCCGCAGTACCGCACCCACCCGGTCGCACAACTCGGCGACCATGCCGTCCCCGTTGATCCCGCCCACCCGCCGTTCCTGGAGCAGCTGTGACCGAACCTTTTGTCCCACAGTCCTACAAGTCGTTCCGCATCGACGGCTACGACATCGAGGGCGGTGTGTTCCACGGGCGCTACACCATGTGCGGGGCCGACTCCGCCGACGATGTCAGCTTCGCCGAGACCGTCGATTTCGGCGACACCCTGGGCGGTGGCCGGCCCGACGACCGGCTGCTGCGCCTCCTGACGCTGACCTGCTCGTTGAGCTACTACAAGGCGGCAGCGCCGCCGCAGATCGAAATCGCCTTCCCGACTTACGATTTCGAACGCGAATATCTGCGGCAGGTGTTGGCAGGTGGCCTGGGTGAGTACGCGTACCGCAACAACCTCCCGGGCGCACTGAGCCCGGAGATCACCGGCGACCGTGCCGAGATCGGCGAGCCGCGGGCGGATACCTGGAATCCCGACGCGGCGCCGCTGGTGCCGGTCGGCGGCGGCAAGGACTCGGTGGTGACCATCGAAGCGCTCGCGCCGCTGCGGCCGGTGTTGTTCAACGTCAACAAGTTCGACCCGATCGACCGGTGTGTCGAGATCAGCGGGCTGCCGCACGTGCGCGTCATGCGGACCATCGACCGCACGCTCATCGACGTCAACGCCGCCGGCGCCTACAACGGGCACATCCCGGTCACCGCGATCAACAGCATCATCGGCCTCATCGTGGCCGACGCCAACGGCCTGGGGCCGGTCGTGCTGTCCAACGAACGCTCGTCCAACGTCGGCAATGTCGAATGGATGGGCCAGGACATCAACCACCAGTGGTCCAAGAGCGTCACCTACGAGACGCTGTTACGCGACACCCTCGCCGCGTACGGACTGAACCCGGACCGGTACTTCTCGCTGCTGCGTGGCCTGTCGGAGTCGCAGATCGCCGACCGGTTCGCCGCCAGCCCGCAGTATTTCCGCGCGTTCATCAGCTGCAACCGGCCGTTCGCGCTCGACGCCGGCCGCCGCGGCGCCACCTGGTGCGGGCACTGCCCGAAGTGCCAGTTCGTCTTCGTGCTGATGGCGCCGCGGCTGGGCCGCGCCGAGGTCGAGGCGATCTTCGGCCGAAACCTGTTCGAGGGCACCGACAGCCGTGCCGAGTTCGAGGACATCCTCGGGGTGGGCGCGCACAAGCCGTTCGAGTGCGTCGGTGAGTACTACGAGGCCGCCGAGTCGATGCTGACGATCCTCGACGACGAGGCCTGGGCCGGCCTGCCGCTGGTCGAGCAGTTCCGCAGTGCGCGAGCCGATCTGGAGCGCGTCGCCGACCACGACGACAGCCCGGCGGTGCAGTACGTGCCCGAGCGTTACCGAGCCGCCCTGGACGCGCGGCCATGACGGCACAGCGCCCGCAACTTTCGGGTGCCACCGTCGGCATCTGGGGTTTCGGCAAGGAGGGCCAGTCGCTGGCCCGGACCGCGGCTGCCGCGGGAGCGGCGCGGATCGACGCCGTCGACGACGCCGGCCGCGGCACCCTGGACGCACCGACCGACATCGCCAACCTCAACCTGTGGCGCGGCGCCGAACACCTGACCCGCCTTGCGGACTCCGACGTCGTCTTCCTCAGCCCCGGAATACCTTGGCACCAGCCATTTTTCGCCGAGTTACGCGCCGCCGGCGCCACGCTGTCGAGTGCCGCCGACTGGTATCTGCGCCGGTACGCCGCGCAGACCGTCGGCGTCACCGGGACCAAGGGCAAGAGCACCACCGCATCGTTCCTGTCGCACCTGCTGTGCCGGCTCGACGCCGATGCCGTCGTCGCGGGCAACATCGGCACCCCGCTGTCGGACCTGGATCCGGGACCGGACGCCGTCGTGGTCGCCGAGCTGTCCAGCCAGCAGTTGGCACTGGTGACGGCGTCACCGCGGATCTCGGTGATCACCAACCTCTTCGAGGACCACCTCGACTGGCACGGCGACATCGACGCCTACCACGGCGCGAAAGCCAACATCTTCGCCCACGGCGGTGAGGTCCTGGTCACCACGCCACAGGTGCTGGCCGCCCTCGAGCGGCTGGGCATCGCGTTGCCGCCGGTGGTGCGCACCGTCGACCCGGCGGACGTGACGCGTCCCGAAGGTGACTACGTCATGGCCTACGAGCACAACGTCGTCAACGGCGCCCTGGCTGCCGCCGCGGCGGCAGAAGTGCTCGGCCGGGCTGTGACCGAGGACGAATTCCTCGGCGCGGTAACGACATTCGAGGCCCTCCCGCACCGGCTGCAGGTCGTGCGCCGCACCGGGGACGTGCGCTGGATCGACGACACCCTGGCCACCACGGGGGAGAGCGTGGTCGCGGCCCTGCGCTCCATGCGGCCCGACGACCGGGTGGCGCTCATCGTCGGCGGCATGGACCGTCAGCTCGACTACGACCAGATCGACGACTATCTGCTCTCGGGCGCACGTGACGTTCACCTCATCCAGGGACCGACCAACGGGACCGCGATCGGCCGCCGCTTCGCCGCGGCGCGGCCCGCGTCGGTGCACCCCGTGGACAGTCTGCAGGCGGCGGTGCAGGTCGCGGCCGCCGTGCCGGGGGTGACGGCCGTGCTGCTGTCGCCGGGCGCGGCGAGCTACGACCTGTACGCGAACTACGTGGCCAAGGCCGCGGCGTTCTGCGAGCTCATCGATGCTGTCAGCCGGCCGAACTAACCTGTAACGGTGCCTGATCCATCGACGTACCGGCCTGCGCCGGGGACCATCCCGTTGGAGCCGGGGGTGTACCGGTTCCGGGATCCGCACGGTCGGGTCATCTACGTCGGCAAGGCCAAGAGCCTGCGCAGTCGGCTGAACTCGTACTTCGCCGACCTGTCGGCGCTCGCGCCGCGGACCCGGCAGATGGTGACGACGGCCGGCAGTGTCGAGTGGACGGTCGTCACGACCGAAGTCGAAGCGCTGCAGCTGGAATACAACTGGATCAAGGAATTCGATCCGCGCTTCAACATCCGGTACCGCGACGACAAGTCGTACCCCGTGCTGGCGGTGACCCTCAATGAGGAGTACCCGCGGCTGTTCGTCTACCGCGGTCCGCGCCGCAAGGGCGTCCGGTACTTCGGTCCGTACTCGCACGCCTGGGCCATCCGCGAGACGCTGGATCTGCTCACCCGGGTGTTCCCGGCGCGCACCTGCTCGAACGGAGTGTTCAAGCGGCACAACCAGATCGGGCGGCCCTGCCTGTTGGGCTACATCGACAAGTGCTCGGCACCGTGCGTCGGCCGGGTGACCGCCGCCGAGCACCGCAAGATCGTCGAGGACTTCTGCGACTTCCTGGCCGGCAAGACCGACCGGCTGGCGCGGGACATGGAACAGCAGATGGCCGAGGCCGCCGAGGAATTGGAGTTCGAGCGCGCCGCGCGGCTGCGCGACAACATCTCGGCGCTCAAGCGGGCACTGGAGAAGCAGGCCGTCGTGCTCGGTGACGGCACCGACGCCGACGTGGTGGCCTTCGCCGACGACGACCTGGAAGCCGCCGTGCAGGTCTTCCACGTCCGGGGCGGCCGGGTCCGCGGTCAGCGCGGCTGGGTCATCGAGAAGTCGGGCGAGCCGGGGGAGTCCGGTGAGGACTATCTGGTGAGCCAGTTCCTCACGCAGTTCTACGGCGATCAGGCCGAGCTGCGCGGCGCCGGACCGACCGACGAGACCACCAACCCGGTACCGAAAGAGGTTCTGGTGCCGGTACTTCCGGACAACGCCGGCGAACTCGCCGACTGGTTGTCGGGCCTGCGGGGGTCGCGGGTGCAGTTGCGCGTGGCGCAACGTGGCGACAAGCGCGCCCTGGCCGACACCGTGCAGCGCAACGCGCAGGACGCGCTGGCGCAGCACAAGCTCAAGCGGGCCGGTGACTTCAACGCCAGATCGGAAGCATTGCAGAGCATTCAGGACTCGCTGGAGTTGGACGACGCGCCGCTGCGCATCGAGTGCGTCGACATCAGCCACGTGCAGGGCACCGACGTGGTGGCCTCGCTGGTGGTGTTCGAGGACGGGTTGCCGCGCAAGTCCGACTACCGGCACTACGCGATCCGGGAGGCCGCCGGCGACGGCCGGTCCGACGACGTCGCGTCCATCGCCGAGGTCACCCGCCGGCGCTTCGCGCGCCATGTCGCCGATACCCAGGTGCTGGAGAACGCCGACGTGACCGACGCCACCGAAACCCCGGTGCGGCCAAAGCGTTTCGCCTATCCGCCGAACCTGTTCGTGGTCGACGGCGGCGCGCCCCAGGTGAACGCGGCGGCCGCGGTGCTCGACGAACTGGGCGTCACCGACGTGGCGGTCATCGGGCTGGCCAAGCGTCTGGAAGAGGTGTGGGTCCCCGAGCAGCCGGACCCGCTGATCATGCCGCGCAACAGCGAGGGCCTGTATCTGTTGCAGCGGGTGCGTGACGAAGCCCACCGGTTCGCCATCACCTATCACCGCAGCAAACGGTCGAAGCGGATGACGGCGTCGGTGCTCGACGCGATCCCGGGTCTCGGTGAGCACCGGCGCAAGGCGTTGGTCACCCACTTCGGTTCGGTGGCACGGTTGAAGGAGGCCGGCGTCGACGAGCTGACGGCGGTGCCGGGCATCGGGGCGGCGACGGCGCAGGCGGTCGTGGATGCGCTGCGCTCGGATTCCCCGGGGCCCGATTCCCCGCCGGAACCGGGGGCGGCGCCGACGGTTATCGGCAATGATCGGACAGAGCAGTGAGCGCGCAGCACCAGCGGATGAGCAACGGGGGACGGACGAAGTCGTGACGGACGATCAGATGGACGGTGCTGCCGGCGAGATCGACGTGGTTCTGGTCACGGGTCTGTCCGGTGCCGGCCGCGGCACCGCCGCCAAGGTGCTCGAGGATCTCGGCTGGTACGTCGCCGACAATCTGCCCCCGGAGTTGATCACCCGGATGGTCGAGCTGGGTCTGGCCGCCGGTTCGCGCATCACCAAGCTGGCCGTGGTGATGGACGTCCGGTCGCGCGGCTTCACGGGCGACCTGGATTTCGTGCGCCGGGAATTGGCGACCCGCAGCGTGTTTCCCCGGGTGCTGTTCCTGGAGGCCTCCGACGACATCCTGGTGCGCCGCTACGAGCAGAACCGGCGCAGTCACCCGCTGCAGGGCAACCAGACGCTCGCGGAAGGGATTGCCGCCGAACGGAGATTGCTGGAGTCGGTGCGCGCCACGGCCGATCTGATCATCGACACGTCGACGCTGCCGGTGCCGGCGTTGCGCGCCAGCATCGAGCGCGCCTTCAGCGGGGAGGCTGTCGCCGGCACGAGCGTGACGGTCGAGAGTTTCGGCTATAAATATGGTCTGCCGATGGACGCCGACACCGTGATGGATGTCCGGTTCCTGCCGAATCCGCATTGGGTCGACGAGTTGCGGCCCCATACCGGGCAGCATCCGGCGGTTCGGGACTACGTGCTGGGACAAGAGGGCGCCGCCGAGTTCCTGGACACCTACCATCGGCTGCTGGGGGTTGTGATCGACGGCTATCGCAGGGAGGGGAAGCGCTACATGACCGTGGCCATCGGCTGCACCGGCGGCAAGCATCGCAGTGTCGCGATCGCCGAAGCGCTGGCGGGCCGGCTGCGTGGCGGTGACCACCTGACCGTGCGCGTGCTGCACCGGGATCTGGGGCGCGAATGACGGAAGATCGGGCTCCCGCACGCATCGTGGCGCTCGGCGGCGGGCACGGCTTGTACGCGACGCTGTCCGCGGCGCGCCGGCTGACGCCGCATGTCACCGCTGTCGTCACCGTCGCCGATGACGGCGGTTCCTCGGGCCGGCTGCGCTCCGAACTGGACATCGTGCCCCCGGGTGATCTGCGAATGGCGTTGGCGGCCTTGGCATCCGACAGTCCACACGGGCAGCTGTGGGCCACCATCATCCAGCACCGGTTCAACGGCAGCGGCGCGCTGGCCGGTCACCCGATCGGCAATCTCCTGCTCGCCGGCCTCAACGAGGTGCTGGCCGACCCGGTCGCCGCGCTCGACGAGCTGGGCCGGATCCTCGGGGTCAAGGGCCGCGTGCTGCCGATGTGTCCCATCGCATTGCAGATCGAGGCCGACGTGTCGGGGCTCGAGGCCGATCCGCGGATGAGCCGCGTGATCCGCGGTCAGGTCGCGGTCGCCACCACACCGGGCAAGGTGCGCCGGGTCCGGCTGCTGCCGGGCGATCCGCCGGCGACCCGGCAGGCCGTCGACGCCATCATGTCGGCAGACCTCGTGGTGCTCGGTCCGGGTTCCTGGTTCAGCAGTGTCATCCCACATGTGCTGGTGCCCCAGCTGCTGGCCGCGCTGCAGGCGACCGAGGCACGCCGGGCCCTGGTGCTCAACCTCGCCGCCGAGCCGGGGGAGACCGCCGGGTTCTCCGCGGAGCGTCATGTACACGTGCTCTCGCAGCACGCCCCGGGCCTGACGGTCCACGACATCATCGTCGACGCCGCGAGCGTCCCCAGCGAACGGGAACGCGACCAACTGCGCCGGGCGGCGTCGTTTCTCGAGGCTCAGGTCGAGTTTGCTGACGTATCCCGACCTGGTACACCTTTACATGACCCGGCACGGCTTGCGGCTGCGCTGGAGCGGGTGCGTCGTGGTGGCAGCGCACCGGCCCGGCCCGCATACGAGCCATCTACTCCCGCCGCTCGGTCGGCCGACGGATTACTCCGTCAGCAGCCGGCCCCTGAAGGACCAAGAGGTGACGATTCGTGGCGATGACTTCGGAAGTGAAGGACGAGCTGAGCCGGCTGGTCGTCAACTCGGTGACCGCACGCCGGGCCGAGGTGGCGTCGCTGCTGCGGTTCGCCGGCGGCCTGCACATCGTGGCCGGACGCGTCGTCGTCGAGGCCGAGGTCGACCTGGGCAGCATCGCCCGGCGGCTGCGCAAGGACATCTACGACCTGTACGGCTACAACGCCGTCGTGCACGTGCTGTCGGCCAGCGGCATCCGCAAGAGCACCCGGTATGTGGTGCGCGTCGCGCAGGACGGTGAGGCGCTGGCGCGGCAGACCGGGCTGCTCGATCTGCGTGGCCGGCCCGTGCGTGGCCTGCCGGCCCAGGTGGTCGGTGGCAGCGTCGGCGACGCCGAGGCGGCTTGGCGCGGCGCGTTCCTGGCGCACGGTTCGCTGACCGAGCCCGGGCGGTCGTCGGCGCTCGAAGTCAGTTGCCCCGGACCGGAGGCGGCGCTGGCGCTCGTCGGTGCGGCCCGCCGGCTCGGGGTCAGTGCCAAGGCGCGCGAGGTCCGCGGCAGCGACCGCGTGGTGGTGCGCGACGGCGAGGCGATCGGCGCGTTGCTGACCCGCATGGGCGCCCAGGACACCCGGCTCAATTGGGAAGAGCGGCGGATGCGCCGCGAGGTGCGTGCCACCGCCAACCGGCTGGCCAACTTCGACGACGCGAACCTGCGCCGGTCCGCACGGGCGGCCGTCGCGGCCGCGGCGCGGGTCGAACGGGCGCTCGACATCCTCGGGGACACCGTGCCCGACCACCTGTCGGCCGCGGGCCGGTTGCGCGTCGAACACCGGCAGGCGTCGCTCGAGGAACTGGGCCGGTTGGCCGACCCGCCGATGACGAAAGATGCTGTGGCAGGCCGGATTCGGCGCCTGCTATCGATGGCCGACCGCAAGGCCAAGCTGGAGGGCATCCCGGACACCGAGTCCGCCGTCACCCCCGACCTGCTCGACGACGCCTAGCTGTCCGCGCGTCGGAGTCCGGCGTGGAGTTCGTCACAGCACTAGGCTGGCTGAGGATTCACCGCATGACCTGTCCAGGATTACCGGCGAGGGAGCACAGCAGTGACTATTCGGATCGGCGTCAATGGTTTCGGGCGTATCGGGCGTAACTTCTTCCGGGCCCTGGATGCGCAAAAGGCAGCGGGGAAGAACGCCGATCTGGAGATCGTCGCGGTCAACGACTTGACTTCCACGGATGCGTTGGCGCATCTGTTGAAGTTCGATTCGATCCTGGGCCGGTTGCCCTATGAGGTGCGCGCGGACGGGGACACCCTGATCGTCGGGGACACCAAGATCAAGGCGCTGGCGATCAAGGACGGTCCGGCGGCGCTGCCGTGGGGTGATCTGGGTGTGGACATCGTGGTGGAGTCGACCGGCATTTTCACCGATGCGGCCAAGGCCCGCGGGCATCTGGAGGCCGGCGCCAAGAAGGTGATCATCTCCGCACCGGCCACCGGTGAGGACATCACGATCGTGATGGGTGTCAATGATGACAAGTACGACGGTAGTCAGAACATCATCTCCAATGCCTCGTGCACCACGAACTGCCTGGGCCCGATCGCCAAGGTGTTGAACGACGAGTTCGGCATCGTGCGCGGCCTGATGACCACGATCCACGCCTACACCCAGGATCAGAATCTGCAGGACGGGCCGCACAAGGATTTGCGGCGGGCGCGGGCGGCGGCGATCAACATCGTGCCGACCTCCACCGGCGCGGCCAAGGCCATCGGCCTGGTGCTGCCCGAACTCAAGGGCAAGTTGGACGGGTATGCGTTGCGGGTGCCGGTGCCTACGGGGTCGGTGACCGATCTGACCGCTGAGCTGGGTAAATCCGCGAGTGCGGCGGACATCAATGCGGCGATGCGGGCGGCGGCCGAGGGTCCGCTGCAGGGGATTTTGAAGTACTACGACGCGCCGATCGTGTCGTCCGATATCGTCACCGACCCGCACAGTTCGCTGTTCGATGCGGGACTGACCAAGGTCATCGACAACCAAGCCAAGGTCGTGTCCTGGTATGACAACGAATGGGGCTACTCCAACCGCATCGCTGATTTGGCTGCACTGGTCGGCAAGTCGCTGTAGACGCACGTGAGAGAAAGACAGGTATGAGCATCAAGACCCTCGATGAGCTGTTGGCCGAAGGCGTAGAGGGGCGGGGCGCCCTGGTCCGCTCCGACCTGAACGTCCCGCTCGACGAGAACGGCAACATCACCGATCCCGGCCGGATCATCGCCTCGGTCCCGACGCTGGCCGCGCTGGCCGACGCCGGTGCGAAGGTCGTCATCACCGCGCACCTGGGCCGGCCCAAGGGCGGACCGGACCCCAAGTTCTCGCTCGCGCCGGTTGCCGCCGCGCTCGGAGAGAAGCTGGGCCGGCACGTCCAGCTGGCCGGTGACGTCGTCGGCACCGACGCGCTGGCGCGCGCCGAGGGTCTGACCGACGGCGACGTGCTGCTCCTGGAGAACATCCGCTTCGACCCGCGCGAGACCAGCAAGGACGACGCCGAGCGCGCGGCCCTGGCCCGCGAGCTGGCGGCTCTGGTCGAGGGTCCCGACGGCTCGCCCGGCGCGTTCGTCTCCGACGGCTTCGGTGTGGTGCACCGTAAGCAGGCATCGGTGTACGACGTCGCGAACATCCTGCCGCACTACGCCGGCACGCTGGTCGACGCCGAGGTCAAGGTGCTCGAGCAGCTGACCAGCTCGACCGAGCGGCCCTACGCCGTCGTGCTCGGCGGCTCGAAGGTGTCCGACAAGCTCGCCGTCATCGAGAACCTCGCCACCAAAGCCGACAGCCTCATCATCGGCGGCGGCATGTGCTTCACCTTCCTTGCCGCGCAAGGCCTTTCGGTCGGTACCTCGCTGCTGCAGGAGGAGATGGTCGACACCTGTAAGCGGCTGCTGGACACCTACGCCGACGTCATCCACCTCCCCGTCGACATCGTGGTGGCCGACAAGTTCGCCGCCGACGCCGCGCCGGAGACCGTGGCCTCCGACCGCATCCCGGACGGCAAGATGGGCCTGGACATCGGCCCCGAGTCGGTCAAGCGCTTCACCGCGCTGTTGTCCAACGCCAAGACCGTGTTCTGGAACGGGCCGATGGGCGTCTTCGAGTTCCCGGCCTTCGCCGACGGCACCAGGGGCGTCGCCGAGGCCATCATCACCGCCACGTCCAAGGGCGCGTTCAGCGTCGTCGGTGGCGGCGACTCGGCTGCCGCGGTGCGCCAGCTCGAACTCGCCGAGGACGGCTTCTCCCACATCTCGACCGGCGGCGGTGCGTCGCTGGAGTACCTCGAGGGCAAGACCCTCCCGGGCATCGAAGTGCTGGGGTCGTAAACCATGGCGCGTAAGCCGCTCATCGCCGGCAACTGGAAGATGAACCTCAACCACTTCGAGGCCATCGCCCTGGTACAGAAGATCGCATTCGCCTTGCCGGACAAGTACTTCGCCAAGGTCGACGTCACCGTCCTGCCGCCGTTCACGGACCTGCGCAGCGTGCAGACCCTGGTCGACGGCGACAAGCTGCTGCTCACCTACGGCGCCCAGGACGTGTCCCAGCACGACTCCGGCGCCTACACCGGTGAGATCAGCGGCGCGTTCCTGGCCAAGTTGGGCTGCACGTTCGTCGTCGTCGGGCATTCCGAGCGCCGGACCTACCACCACGAGGACGATGCCCTGGTCGCCGCCAAGGCCAAGGCCGCGCTCAAGCACGGCCTGACGCCGATCGTGTGTATCGGCGAGGGACTCGACATCCGCGAGGCCGGCAACCACGTCGAGCACTGCACCGGCCAGCTGACGGGCTCGCTGGCGGGGCTGTCGGCCGACGAGATCAGCCGCGTCGTCATCGCGTACGAGCCCGTCTGGGCCATCGGCACCGGCCGCGTGGCCAGTGCCGGCGACGCACAGGAGGTGTGCGCCGCGATCCGCTCGACCCTGGGCGAGCTGGCGTCACCCGAGATCGCCGCGACCGTACGCGTGCTCTACGGCGGCTCGGTCAATGCCAAGAACGTCGGCGAGCTCGTGGCGAAGCCCGACATCGACGGTGCGCTGGTCGGCGGCGCATCACTCGACGGTGAGCAGTTCGCGACGCTGTCGGCGATCGCCGCCGGCGGGCCACTGCCTTGACGGGCTAGTTCGCGGGCTCCAGCACCATCGTGGGCAGGTTGCCCCTGTTGATCCCTCCGGGCAGTGGTCTGCTCGTGGTGGTCAACGGGGCGTCCGCCGCCTTGGCCGGTGGCGCGTGGCACCCGGTCTCCGGATCCATGCCGGGGATGCCGCCGGACTCGATGCAGCACAGATCGGCATTCCGGACGGTCTTCTTCATGCAGTTGTCGTACGCCTCGATATCCCAGGTGTCGTCGCTGGGAGCGGCGAGCGATATTGCCGGTGTCGTCAGCGCGAATACGGCAGACAGCAAAGCGGCAGAAGCGATCTTGAGCGCTTTCACGGTGGCCTCCAATCAGGCCCGATGAGCAGTGGTTGACCAGTCCATGGTGCGCCGATGCCGGGCGTTGTGGACGGGAACTGCGAACTTCCTGAGCGAATCTGGCAAACCGGCTGTGGCGCGGGCTGCGACGCGACGGCGGACCGTGGCCGGACCACGGCACTCCACCCGGTAAGCTGTGGCTCATGATTTTGGCCCTGCAGATCACTTTGATCATCACCAGCGTGTTGGTTGTGTTGCTGGTGCTGCTCCACCGGGCCAAGGGTGGCGGTCTGTCGACGCTGTTCGGTGGCGGTGTGCAGTCCAGCCTGTCCGGCTCCACGGTGGTCGAGAAGAACCTCGACCGGCTGACCTACTTCATCACCGGCATCTGGCTGGTGTCGATCATCGGCATCGCGCTGCAGATCAAGTACGGCGCCTGACCTCAGACTTCCGAACCGGCCACGCCCCTCGGGCGTGGCCGGTTCTGTTTGCCCAGCTACTGACAGGAATCGTCCAGCTGGTGCTGTGCCGGCGCTTATCCCGATGACAGGGCGCGCATAGCGCCGGCCCTTAATCTCGCCTCGTGGTGCATGTTCTTCGTATCGGCTCCGGCGCGCTGGTGCTGCTCTGCGTGGCCGGTGGTGGTGCGGCCCCTGGTGTGGCCGGCGCCGATCCGCTCCCGGTCGCCGACGTCCGGCAGGCCGTCAACACCGAAGACGGTTGGCGCCTGGGGGTTTCGCTCACCCAGATGACCGTCAACTCGGTGCCCAACATGGCCGCGACGGCTTTCACGCGAGAAGGTTTCGTCACCGGCCGGGCCGAGGCCACCATCGATGGCAGCGGCTCGTCGGCGGTCAACAACGGGACGTTGATCGTGGGTCTGCAGCTCGGCTGCCAGGTCGACCTCAGCGAGGGTGCCAGCGTCGGCGGCGACGCCGACATCGGCATCAACCCCGGCTTCAGCGGAAACGTGCTGAATGCCATCGGCCCCTATGCCGATCTGGAAGGCAACGTCTCGGTGAACCTGCTGCCGGGCACGATCACCAATGTGGTGCTGGGCAAGAAAACGCTCAAGGGCCGCTCCGGCGGCATCACCGTGCACGACGCCCACGTCAAGGTCGACGCCTGCGGCGGGGCGGTGGCGATCCGGTTCTTCTCCACGGTGACCATCGATACCGACAAGAACGACGACAGCGTGAACGCCTACGGGGACATCCTGCAGCTATGAGCGTCGTACGAATGGTCGGCGTCGCGGCATCGGTCTGGTTCTTGGTTCTGGCACCGGTCGCTCGGGCCGACTGCACCGGCGCGGGAGACTTCGGCGCCGGATCGGGCTGCGCGCCACCGGGTGGCGGGAGCTCGTCGGCGAAGGCCTGGCCGCCGACATCGGTGGACTGGCCACCGAACGTGGATGCAGACACCTCAGGCGGGGACGGCGACGGCAGCGATTCGCACCCAATTGTGTTGCCCGACGGGCAGAAACCATCGGCCACGACGCCGCGTACGAGCGCCCCGGCCACACCCACCACGTCGTCGACGCCGATCGTCCCCGTCGGTGCCCCGTGACCGGGTCGGTCGCCGTGCTCTGCGCCAACGGCGCGTGGCGTCGATACTGAAGTGATGGCCGAGGTTCCCAACGCTCCCGACACCACACTGCTGCCGATCGGATCGGTTCAGCGCACCGAACTGGGCCGCGAGGCCACCGAACCGATGCGCGAAGACATCCGCCTGCTCGGCGCAATTCTCGGTGACACGGTGCGCGAGCAGAACGGTGAAGCCGTCTTCGATCTGGTGGAACGGGCGCGCGTCGAATCGTTCCGGGTGCGTCGTTCCGAGATCGACAGGGCGGAGCTCGCAGCGCTGTTCTCCGGCATCGACATTCATCAGGCGATCCCGGTCATCAGGGCATTCACCCATTTCGCGCTGCTGGCCAACGTCGCCGAAGACATCCACCGGGAACGGCGGCGCGCTCTGCACGTGGCAGCGGGCGAGCCGCCGCAGGACAGCAGCCTGGCCGCGACGTACCGCAAGCTGGACGAGGCCGGGGGATTGGACGCGGCGGAGGTCGCCGATGCGCTGCGCGGTGCGCTGGTCTCGCCGGTGATCACCGCCCACCCCACCGAAACCCGCCGGCGCACCATCTTCGACACCCAGAACCGGATCACCGACCTGATGCGGCTGCGGTTGCACGGGCACAACGTGACGCGTGACGGCCGCGACATCGAGACCGAGCTGCGCCGCCACATTCTCACGCTGTGGCAGACCGCGCTGATCCGCTTGTCGCGGTTGAAGATTCAAGACGAGATCGCCACCGGGCTGCGTTACTACCCGGCCGCGTTCTTCGATGTCATCCCACGCGTCAACGCGGAGGTACGCGGCGCGCTGCAGGCCCGCTGGCCGGGTGAGCCGCTGCTGGAGACACCGATCCTGCGGCCCGGTTCGTGGATCGGCGGTGACCGCGACGGCAACCCCAACGTCACCGCAGACGTGGTGCGCCTGGCCACCGGCAGTGCGGCCTTCACCGCGTTCGACCGCTACTTCGCCGAACTCCTTGCGCTGGAACATGAATTGTCGATGTCCGCGCGGCTCGTCCGGGTCACCGATGCGCTGCAGGCTCTGGCCGACCAGCATCCCGAACCGGCCCACGCCGACGAACCGTACCGCCAGGCGCTGCACGTGCTCCGCGGGCGCCTGACGGCCACGGCCGCCGAGATCCTCGACCGGCAGCCCGAGCACGAGCTGGACCTCGGCCTGCCGCCGTACACCACGCCGGCCGAGCTGCTGGCCGATCTCGACGTCATCGACGCGTCGTTGCGCGCCGGCGGCACCAGCGTGCTGGCCGACGACCGGCTGGCCCGGTTGCGAGAGTCCGTGCGCGTCTTCGGCTTCCACCTCTGTGGCCTGGACCTGCGGCAGAACTCCGAAGTGCACGAGCAGGTGGTGGCCGAGCTGCTGGCCTGGGCCGGTGTGCACCCTGACTACGCGTCGCTGCCGGAAGATGAGCGGGTCGCCGTCCTGGTGGCGGAGCTGTCCACGCGCCGGCCGTTGGTGGGGCGCGACGCCCAACTGTCCGAACTGGCGCGCAAGGAACTGGACATCGTCGCGGCGGCGGCCCGGGCCGTCGAGGTCTTCGGGCCCGAGGCCGTCCCCAACTACATCATCTCGATGTGTCAGTCGGTATCCGACCTCCTCGAGGCCGGGGTGCTGCTCAAAGAGGCCGGCCTGCTCGATGCGGCGGGGCCCGAGCCGTACAGCCCGGTCGGCATCGTGCCGCTGTTCGAGACCATCGACGACCTGCAACGCGGGTCGGCCATTCTGGAAGCGGCCCTTGCCATTCCGCTGTACCGGTCGATCGTCACCGCCCGGGGCGACCATCAGGAGGTCATGCTCGGCTACTCCGACTCCAACAAGGACGGCGGTTACCTGGCCGCCAACTGGGCGCTCTACCGCGCCGAGCTCGATCTCGTGGAATCGGCCCGCAAGACCGGAATCCGGCTACGCCTGTTCCATGGCCGCGGCGGCACCGTCGGCCGCGGTGGCGGCCCGAGCTACGACGCAATCCTCGCCCAGCCGCCCGGTGCGGTGCGGGGCTCGCTGCGCATCACCGAGCAAGGTGAGGTGATCGCCGCCAAGTACGCCGAACCGCATGCCGCACATCGCAATCTGGAGACCCTGCTCGCGGCGACGCTGGAGTCGACGCTGCTCGACGTCGAAGGGCTCGGCGACGCCGCGGCACCCGCCTACGACGTGCTCGACGACCTTGCCGCCCGCGCGCAACGGGCCTACAGCGAATTGGTGCACGAGACACCGGGATTCGTCGAGTACTTCAAGGCCTCGACTCCCGTCAGCGAGATCGGTGCGCTCAACATCGGAAGCCGCCCGACGTCCCGCAAGCCGACCACCTCGATCGCCGATCTGCGGGCCATCCCGTGGGTGCTGGCCTGGAGCCAGTCGCGCGTCATGCTGCCCGGCTGGTACGGCACGGGGACCGCGTTCGAGGAGTTCGTCGACAACACCGACGGCGGCCTCGAGGTGCTGCAGGACCTGTACGCGAAGTGGCCGTTCTTCCGGACCGTGCTGTCCAACATGGCGCAGGTGCTCGCCAAGTCGGATCTCGGTCTGGCGGCGCGGTATTCGGAGCTCGTGGACGACGAGGCCCTGCGCCACCGGGTGTTCGACAAGATCGCCGCCGAACATGAGCGCACCATCCGGATGCACGCCCTGATCACCGGCCACGACGACCTGCTCGCGGACAACCCGGCCCTCGCCCGGTCGGTGTTCAACCGGTTCCCGTACCTGGAGCCGCTCAACCACCTCCAGGTCGAGCTGCTGCGCCGCTACCGCTCGGGCGACGACGCCGAACTCGTGCAGCGCGGCATCCTCCTGACCATGAGCGGGTTGGCCACCGCGCTGCGCAACAGCGGGTAGCCGACTCAGGCTGCGCGGTCGGCCAGTGTCACCGCGACGGATCCGTCGATCATCTGCGCCTCGATCACGATGCGCGCGGACGGTGTGGTGCGGCCGCGGAGTACACACTCGGCGGCCGGTGCGATGAGATGGGATCGGATGGTTCGGCGCAACCCACGGGCACCGTAGATCGGGTCGAACCCACAGTCCTGCAAGAACTGCACCACGGTTTCGTCGACACGCAGTTCGACGGATTCGCGGGCCAGCCGCGCGGTGAACAACTCCACTTCGCGCGCGGTGACCTGCCGGGCCGTCGAGGTGCTGAAGGGTTCCATGACGACGGTTTCGTCGATCCGGTTGAAGAACTCCGGGTCGAAGAACTCCTCGACCGCGGCGGTCACCAGACCGTGCATGTGGGTCGCCGGATGGCGGCGCCACCGGGACGACCACCGGTGTGCGCGCTGGGCCGTGGCGACGGCCTTGGAGCCCAGGTTGGACGTCATGAAGACGTAACTGTTGCGGAAGCTGATGCGTTCGCGCCCGTTCGCGAGCCTCAGCTGGCCGCTGTCGAGCACGTGCAGCAGCGCACGGATCACCGTGGGGTCCGCTTTCTCGACCTCGTCGAAGAGCACGATGCCGGGCGTGTATGGATCGCCTTCGATCTTGTTCTTGTCGAACAGGGTGAAGGATTCCTTGCTTCCGGCGTATCCCGGTGGTGCCCCGGAGAACGACGCGGCGTAGTGCTCCTGGGCCAGGGCGGCCATGTCGATTCGGCAGAGATCGTCGGGCCCGGTGCGGATCTCGGCGGCGACCTGGCGGACCAGTTCGGTCTTGCCGATCCCGGTCGGTCCGACCAACAGCACGCTGGCCAGCGGGCGACCGGGATCTGCGATACCGGCATGTGCGATCGACAATGCCCGGGCGACGGCGCTGACCGCCTCCGGTTGACCGAGTATCCGCTGCCCGAGTCGGTCGGCGAAGGCATCGGGATCGAACCGGGCGACCGATTTCACGGCGACGTCGTTGGTGCGCTGCGGCGTCGCGTTCTGATCGTGAAACATGTCGGTGAGGTAGGGCACGTCGCTCTCTTACGCCTCGACGGTCCGCTCGACGGGCAGGTTTCCCACGCGGCACTCCGCCACACCGACGGTGTCCCGGGTGATCGATTCGACGACTTCCTGAGCCTTCTGCGCGTCGGTCACCCACAGCTTGTAGAACTCGAACGGGCAATCGGCGACACCCTTGTCGCCGTCACCGGCCGCATGCACGCCGGAGTAGCCGCGGTGCAGCAGCTTGAACAGGTGGTTCTGCGACTGGTCGTTCTGGCGGGCGTCTCGAATCGCCGACAGCGACAGCTGCGCATACTGGATTCCGTACTCTTCCTCGCCGGTTTCGCCCAGGGTGCGGCCGTCGAACCCGACGATGGCCGAGTGCCCGAAGTAGGAGTACACCCCATCGAAGCCGGCCGCATTGGCCACGGCGACGTAGGTGTTGTTCGCCCACGCCATCGCCTTGGCCATGAGCACCTGCTGCTCCTTGGCGGGATACATGTACCCCTGGCAGCGCACGATCAGCTCGGCACCCTTCATGGCGCAGTCCCGCCAGATTTCGGGGTAGTTGCCGTCGTCGCAGATGATCAGCGAGATTTTCATTCCCTTCGGTCCGCGGGAAACATAGGTGGTGTCTCCGGGGTACCAGCCCTCGATGGGACACCAGGGCAGGATCTTTCGGTACTTCTGCACGATCTCACCGGTGTCGTCGATGAGGACGAGGGTGTTGTACGGCGGCTTGTTCGGATGGTCTTCGTGGCGCTCACCGGTGATGGAGAAGACGCCCCACGTCTTGGCCTTCCGGCACGCCGCGGCGAAGATGTCGGTTTCGTCGCCGGGGATGGAAGCCGCGGTGGCGTACATCTCCTCGGGGTCGTACATGATGCCCTGAGTCGAGTACTCGGGGAACACCACGAGATCCATGCCCGGCAGCCCGGACTTCATTCCCACGACCATGTCCGCGATCTTGCGGGCGTTGTCGAGGACTTCTTCCCTGGTGTGCAGCCGGGGCATCTTGTAGTTGACGACGGCTACGCCGACGGTGTCCGGGCTCGACGAAATGTCACCATGGCGCATGGCGGTTCTCCTCAAAAGGTAAGGGCTCGAACGGAATACGGACGGAACACAACTGTGGCGATGCCGGGACCACGTCGACACCGGGCACGGTTGCCACCTCAAAAAAGATTCAGATGAAATATCTTCAATTGAAATTAAATGCCCGTTGGCACGGTGTCAACCCGAGCCGGCTGAACCATCGGCCGTCACAATGCGGTCAGGGTGGTGAGCACATCGAAGTCGTATCCGTCGGCCACGGCCAGGTGCACCGGTTGCACGGTCGCGTCCGCCCGGTAGTGCACGGTGCCCCTCGGACCGTCGTACGAGACCCGATCGCTCGTCGCGATGTCGGTCAACTGCCCTGAGCGATGAATCAGCCGGGACAGCAGTTGCAGTCCCTCGTAACAGGATTCGGCGATACCGCTCAGCGGTGGCGCGGTGGGGCCGTGCAGGTCGTGGTAGCGGCCTGTCAATTCCATTGCGTTGGCGCCCACCAGCGAGGAAAAGAAGGAGGCGGCGACGAACAATCCTCGGGTGCCGTCCGCCCCGCTGCCCAGCAACATGCTCTCGTCCATCAACGGGCTGAACCGGAGGAACGAGTCCGCGGCACCGAGGGCGGCGCAGGCGCGGTTGAATTCGACCGCGTCCTGCCCCACCAGCAGCATCAACACCGCATCGCATTCCGACGCCATGGCCGCCCTGACGGCCTCCGACATGTCAGCGCGGCCCAGGTCCACGAACCGGTGCCCGACGAGGTCGAGACCGAGATCGCGGGCATACTCCCGGACCGCGGCTACCGACGATCGCGGCCACACATAGTCGTCGCCGACGATGAACCAGCGCCGCACCCCGGCGTTCTCCCGCAACCAGCGCAACGCCGGCGCGATCTGGCGGTCCGGAGTCTCGCCGCAGCAATAGATGTCGCGGCGACGCTCGCCGCCTTCGTAGAGGGCGGGGTACACGTAGGGCACCCGGCCTGCGATCACCGGAGCGAGCGCATTGCGTACGGAGGAGATGTGCCATCCGCTGACTGCGTGGATCGTGCCCGTTGTGATGAGTTGATCGATGCGCCGGGCGACCAGGTGCGGGTCGGCCCCGCCGTCGACCACCTCGATCTGCACTTCGCGGCCGAGGACTCCGCCGTCGACGTTGAGGTCGTGGGCCGCCAGCTCGCTGACGGCTTCACATGCCGGCCCGAAAACGCCGCCCGGACCCTGCAGGGGCACCACCATGGCCACCCGCCATGCCTCGCCGACAGTGCTGGTGGCCTGCGAGTTCATGACCATTACGTCCTTTGCCGCACCGTCCGCGGACCGGCTATCATCATTTTCAATTGAAAGTATTGCGCTACCCGGCCCAGCGGGCAACACGTAGGAGTTGGTCATGGCGAGCACGGTGTCCCAGCACGACATGACGACGTCGATCACCGCCACGCTGCTTCGCGCAGCCCGCAATCTGACCGCCTGCCTGGATGCCGAACTTCACGACACCGGGCTCGGCGTCGACCACTGGCTGGCACTCGACGCCCTGGCCGCCGCCGCCGGACTCACGATGGCAGAACTGCAGGCGCTGACGCCGACCCCTGGACCCACCCTGACCCGGGTGGTCGACCGGCTGGTCGTCCAGGCACTCGCATACCGGGAGGTCGACCAATTCGACCGCCGTAAGGTTCGGGTCTTCCTCAGCGAACGCGGCACCCTGCTGCACGACAGTTTGCGTAGCCGGATCGAGCCCGTCGAAGCGCAATGGGCGGCGTCCAATCGCCGGCAGCTGTCTGACCGACTCGCGTCGCCGTAGTCCTACGAGGCCCAGTCGCGAACCGACTTCAGGACGCCGCGCACGACGTTCTCCGTGACCGTGATGGGCGACAGCACCGTCTCGGCGACCCCGACGATGGCCTCGACACGCGTCACGATCGCCTCCATGCGGTCGACGACGCCGAAGATGCGCGGCGCGAGTTCGTCGATCTGAGTGATGGTCTCGTTGAACCGCGACATCGTGGTGTCGAGGTCGCCGGTCAGCGTGCTGAGGGTCGCCAGGGTGCCTTCCATGTCGACCAGCAGTGCGTCGACCTGGGACACCGTGACGTCGGCGTTGAGCGCCGCCTGCGTGAGCGTCCGGATGCGGCCGCCGACCGGACGCGCGCGGCCATCGCCTTTGTCGACCATGGCTACAGTTTCGCTGCCGCGGCCTCGTCGAGCAACCACACCGTCGCCTCGGTGCCGACGGCGCCGGCCGCTGGAATGTCTTCTGCCGCAGCGCCACCGACCGCGGCCGCGACCGCGTCGGCCTTCTCGGTGCCGGCCACGACGAGCCACACCTGACGGGCCCGCCGGACCGCGGGCAGCGTCAGGGTGATCCGCCGCGGCGGGGGCTTGGGGGAGTCGGTGACGGCGACGACGTACCGTGCCGTCTCGCGCACCGCGTCGGTGTGCGGGAACAGCGAGTTGACGTGCCCCTCGCCGCCCATGCCCAGCAGGTGGACGTCGAATTCCGGTGTCGGCGAACCATTCCCGGCGACCAGGGCCAGCTCGCGTTCGTAGGCGGCGGCCGCGGCGCCGATGTCGTCGCCGAACTCGCCGTCGCTGGCGGCCATCGCGTGCACGTTCCCGGCCGGAATCGCGACGGAATCCAACAGCGCCTCGCGCGCCTGCTTGATGTTCCGGTCGGCATCGTCGGCCGGGACGAAACGGTCGTCACCCCAGAACAGGTGCACCTTGGCCCAGTCGATCGGATGTCCGCCGACGTGCTTGAGCAACTTGATGCCGGTGCCGCCGCCGGTCAGCACGATGTACGCCACACCGCGGGCCGCGATGGCACCGTTGATGGCCGACACCAGGCGGTCTCCCGCCGCGGTCACCAAAGCGTCTGCGTCGGCGTACTTTTCGATGATCTGCTCAGACATAAACAACCTTGTCCAGGCCCACCAGGGCGCGATGATAGATCTCGTCGGCATCCAGCCGGCGCATCTCTTCGGCGAGGCAGTCGCGAGCTTCCCGGCGGGCCAGCGGAATGCGGGCCTCCGGCCGGCCGGTGCGGGTGAGCGACGCGGTGACACCGGTCTGCGGGCGGCTCAGGGTGATGGTCTCGGTCGGCCGGGTCAGCACGACTTTGAGCTCGCCGACCGCGCGCTTGACCGGCCCGTCGATGCAGGCCGCCAGCCAGCCGGCCAAGATGTCCAGTGCCGGTTCCTCTTTCAGCCCGGACACCAATGCTTCGGTGATCGGTTCGTACGGTGCCTGATCGAGCGCGGCGGCGAGCAGCGCCCGCCAGTAGGTAACCCGGCTCCAGGCCAGATCGGTGTCCCCGGACGTGTAGCCGGCCAGCCGGCTCTTGATGCACGCCAGCGGGTCTTCGCCATTGGTGGCATCGGTGATCCGGCGGATCGCCAGCTTGCCCAGTGGGTCGGCCGCCGGCACCGCCGGTGCCACATCGGGCCACCAGGTGACCACCGGGGTGTCCGGAAGCAGGAAAGGCGTCACCACGCTGCTGGCGTGGCCGGCCAGCGGCCCCGAAAGGCGAAGCACCACAACCTCATTGGCGCCGGCATCGCGGCCCACCCGGAGTTGGGCGTCGAGGCGGGCGTCGGTGGCCAGGCGGTCACCCGGAATCACCACGATCACGCGGCACGGGTGTTCGCGGCTGGCGGTGTTGGCCGCGTCGATCGCCTCTTCCAGCATGGCTTCGGTGTCGGGTGCCACCACCAGGGTCAGCACCCGCCCGAGGGTGATGGCGCCGCCCTCTTCGCGCAGGGCGACGATCTTCTTGTTGATCGCACCGGTATCGGTGTCGGGCAGTTCGAGAATCACGGCCGCCTCCATTCGCGGCCGGTGCGCCGCAACATTTCGAACGCCGATTCCGGCCCCCAGGTGCCTGCTTCGTAGGCCTCGGGCCGGCCGCCGGCGCGGTCCTGCGCCGCCCAATGTTCGAGCACGGGATCCAATATCTTCCAGGACAATTCGACTTCGGCGTTGACCGGGAACAGCGACGGTTCGCCGAGCAGGACGTCGAGGATCAGTCGTTCGTAGGCTTCGGGGGAGTCCTCGGCGAACGCCGAACCGTACGAGAAGTCCATGCTGACGTCGCGGACCTCCATGAGATGACCCGGCACCTTCGAACCGAACCGCAGGGTGATGCCTTCGTCGGGCTGCACCCGGATCACCAGTGCGTTCTGCCCGAGCTCGTCGGTCATCGTCGCATCGAACGGCAGGTGCGGGGCCCGCTTGAACACCAGCGCGATCTCGGTGACCCTGCGCCCCAACCGTTTTCCGGTGCGCAGGTAGAACGGCACGCCGGCCCAGCGCCGCGTGTCGACTTCGACGGTGATGGCGGCGTACGTCTCGGTGGTGGACGTCTTCGAGAAGCCTTCCTCGTCGAGCAACCCGACCACCTTCTGTCCGCCCTGCCAGCCGGCGGCGTACTGACCGCGTGCCGTGGTCTCGTCCAGCGGCTCGGCCAGGTGCGTTGCCGACAGCACCTTGATCTTCTCGGCTTGCAGTTCATGCGGCGAGAAGTTGACCGGCTCCTCCAGCGCCGTCAGCGCGAGCAGCTGCAGCAGGTGGTTCTGGATGACGTCGCGGGCGGCGCCCACTCCGTCGTAGTAACCGCCGCGGCCACCGAGACCAATGTCTTCGGCCATGGTGATCTGCACACTGTCGACGTAATGGGCGTTCCACACCGGCTCGAACAACTCGTTGGCGAACCGCAGGGCCAGGATGTTCTGGACGGTCTCCTTGCCCAGGTAGTGGTCGATGCGGAACACCGATGACTCCGGGAACACACTGTTGACGACCCCGTTGAGCGCTTCGGCGCTGGCCAGGTCGTGACCGAACGGTTTCTCGATGACCACCCGGCTCCAGGACCCGTCCGACTTGTTGGCCAGGCCGGACGTCGACAGCTGCTCGCACACCTGCGGGAACGCGTTCGGCGGAATCGACAGGTAGAACGCGTGATTGCCGCCGGTGCCGCGTTCCTCGTCGAGCTTGTGCAACGTGTCACGCAGCCGTTGGAACGCTGCGTCGTCGTCGAACGTGCCCTGCACGAACCGGAATCCCTCGGCCAGTCGGTCCCAGACCTCCTGCCGGAACGGTGTCCGAGCATGTTGTTTGACGGCGTCGTACACGACCTTGCCGAAATCCTCGTCGGCCCAGTCACGCCGGGCGAACCCCACCAAGGCGAACGACGGCGGCAGCAGCCCGCGGTTCGCGAGGTCGTAGATCGCCGGCATGAGCTTCTTCCGGGCGAGATCGCCTGTGACACCGAAGATCACGACCGCGCACGGGCCGGCGATGCGGGGCATGCGCTTGTCACGCTTGTCCCGCAGCGGGTTCACCCAGTCCGTCGGCCGCCCGCTGCTGTCGCTCATTTCAGCGCGTCGAGCTGACCCTGAGTGGCCTCGAGCAGCTCGCCCCAGGACTTCTCGAACTTCTCCACGCCCTCGACCTCGAGGACGTTGAACACGTCAGCCAGGTCGATACCGACGGCCGAGAGCTCGTCGAACACGGCCTGTGCGGCCGCAGCCGTGCCGGTGATGGTGTCTCCGGTGATCTGACCGTGGTCGGCGACGGCCTCCAGCGTCTTCTCCGGCATGGTGTTGACCGTGTCGGCGGCCACCAGCTCGGTGACGTACAGCGTGTCCGGGTAGTCCGGGTTCTTCACGCCGGTCGACGCCCACAGCGGACGCTGCACGCGAGCGCCCTCGGCCTTGAGATTCGCGAACTGCGGGCCGCCGAAGACCTGCTCGTAGGCCGCGTAGGCCAGCCGGGCGTTGGCGACGCCGGCCTTGCCGCGCAGACCCAGCGCCGAGCCGCCGATCTTCTCCAGCCGCGCGTCGATCTCGGTGTCCACACGGGACACGAAGAACGAAGCGACGGAATGGATCTTGGACAGGTCATGGCCGGCTTCGCGGGCCTTCTCGAGCCCGGTCAGGTAGGCGTCCATCACGGCCCGGTGCCGCTCCACCGAGAAGATCAGGGTGACGTTGACCGAGATGCCCTCGGCGATCACTGCGGTGATCGCCGGCAGGCCCGCCAGCGTCGCCGGGATCTTGATCAGCAGGTTGGGCCGGTCGACGATCTTCCACAGCTCGATGGCCTGCAGGATCGTCTTGTCGGTGTCGTGCGCCAGGCGCGGGTCGACCTCGATCGACACCCGGCCGTCGACGCCGCCGGTGGCCTCGTACACCTTGGCCAGCACGTCGCACGCGTTGCGGACGTCGTCGGTGGTGACGGTGCGGATGGTGGCGTCCACGTCGGCGCCACGAGACGCCAGCTCGTGCACCTGCTCGTCGTAGGCCGTGCCCTTCGACAGCGCGGCCTGGAAGATCGACGGGTTGGTGGTGACGCCCACAACGCTGCGGGTGTCGATCAGCTGCTGCAGGTTTCCGGTCTGCAGCCGCTCACGCGACAGGTCGTCGAGCCACACGGAGACACCGGCGGCGCTCAGCGCCGCGAGGTTCGGGTTCTGAGTCATGAGGGTGCTCTTTTCTGAATCGGTTGTCAGTTGTCCAACGAGCGTTCTGCGGCGGCGACGACGGCCTCAGCGGTGAAGCCGAACTCCCGGAACAGGGTCTTGTCGTCGGCCGATGCGCCGTAGTGCTCGATCGAGATGATCTCGCCGGTGTCACCGACCAGCTTGTGCCAAGGCTGCGCGATGCCGGCCTCGACCGCAACACGTGCCGAGACGTCGGGCGGAAGCACCGCGTCGCGGTACTCCTTCGGCTGCGCCTCGAACCATTCCAGGCACGGCATCGACACCACGTAGGCGACGATGTCCTTGTCCGCCAACAGCTTCTGTGCCTCAACGGCCAGCTGCACCTCGGAGCCCGTCGCGATGATGATGACGTCGGCGTCGTCGGCCGGGTTACCGCCGCCGAGCACGTAGCCACCCTTCGCCGCACCTTCCGACGACGTGCCCTCGAGGACGGGTACCCCCTGGCGGGTCAGGATGAAACCGGTCGGGTTGTTGCCGTGGGTGCGCTGCAGGATGGTGCGCCAGGTGTAGGCGGTCTCGTTCGGATCGGCGGGACGGACCACCGACAGGTTCGGGATCGCGCGCAGCGCGGCCAGGTGCTCGATCGGCTGGTGCGTCGGGCCGTCCTCACCCAGACCGATGGAGTCGTGGGTCCAGATGTAGATCGGGTCGATGTTCATCAGCGCGGCCAGCCGCACCGCCGGGCGCATGTAGTCGGCGAACTGCAGGAAGGTGCCCGCGAACGGACGCGTCGGGCCGTGCAGCACGATGCCGTTGAGGATCGAGCCCATGGCGTGCTCGCGGATGCCGAAGTGCAGCACGCGGCCGTACCAGTCGGCGGTGTAGTCCTCGGTCGAGATCGACGGCGGGCCGAAGGACTTCACCCCGTTGATGGTGGTGTTGTTGCTGCCCGCGAGATCGGCTGAGCCACCCCACAATTCGGGCAGCTTGCCGGCCACGTCGTTGAGGACCTTGCCGAACGCGGCACGCGTCGCGACGGCCTTGCTGCCCGGCTCCCAGTACGTCAGGTCGGCGTCCCAGCCCTCGGGCAGTTCGCCGGCCTCCAGGCGGTCCAGCAGCTTCTTGCGCTCGGGCTCCTTGGCGGCCCAGGCGTCGAACGCGACCTGCCACTCGTCGTGCGCCTTCTTGCCGCGGGCGACCAGTTCACGCGTGTGCGCGATGACCTCGGGCTTCACCTCGAAGCTCTTGTCCGGGTCGAAGCCCAGCACCTTCTTGGTGGCGGCGACCTCGTCGGCGCCCAGCGCCGAACCGTGCACCCCGCCGGTGTTCATCTTGGTGGGCGCCGGGTAGCCGATGATGGTGCGCACCGAGATGAACGACGGGCGGTCCGTCACCGCGCGCGCGGCGGCCAGCGCCTCTTCGATCGCGACGACGTTCTCGCCGCCCTCGACCTCCTGCACGTGCCAGCCGTAGGCGCGGTAGCGGGCGCAGGTGTCCTCGGACAGCGCGATGTTGGTGTCGTGCTCGATGGAGATCTTGTTGTTGTCCCACAGCACGATCAGGTTGCCCAGCTGCTGGGTGCCGGCGAGCGACGACGCCTCGCTCGTCACGCCCTCTTCGATGTCGCCGTCCGAGGCGATCACGTAGATGAAGTGGTCGAACGGGCTCTCACCGGGAGCGGCGTCGGGGTCGAACAGACCGCGCTCGTAGCGGGCGGCCATCGCCATACCGACCGACGACGCCAGGCCCTGGCCCAGGGGACCGGTGGTGATCTCGACACCCTTGGTGTGGCCGTACTCGGGGTGGCCGGGGGTCAGCGAGCCCCAGGTGCGCAGCGCCTCGATGTCGGCCAGCTCGAGGCCGAAGCCGCCCAGGTACAGCTGCAGGTACAGCGTCAGGCTGGAATGTCCACACGACAGGACGAAGCGGTCACGGCCGATCCAGTGGGTGTCGGACGGGTCGTGGCGCATCTGGCGCTGGAACAGGGTGTAGGCCAGCGGGGCCAGGCTCATGGCGGTTCCGGGGTGGCCGTTTCCGACCTTCTGAACCGCATCCGCGGCCAGCACGCGCACGGTGTCGACGGCGGCCGAGTCCAGCTCGGTCCAGTCGTCCGGGTGGTGCGGGCGGGTGAGTTCGGAAATCTCTTCGACTGTGGTCACGGGCGCACTCCTACTGAGGGACGTCTCGGGCTCGGCAAATCGCAAGCGAGCTGCATGACTACCCTAGTGCGCGCCGCTGGTGTGGTGCAGACCGCTTCACCTTTGGCCTGTCCGTCATTGGGTTTCCGTTCACCTGAATGCACCCTGCGGTGTGGAGCACTCAGGTGCGCGGTCTACCATCGTCTGTAGTAGAGGCTGCGCGGCCGTGACTTCCGAGGAGATATCTGCGTGAGCATTCGCGAGCGCCGTTCCGTCCACGGGGCACACGGTTTCGGTCCCGGAGCTGCGGCGTCTGACGAGCACGACGCTGCTTCGGGGACCAAGTCGCCGAACCGCGTTCGGGACACGTTGCTGGCCTACATCGCGCTCACCAAGCCGCGTGTCATCGAGCTGCTGCTGGTTACGACGATCCCGGCGATGCTGCTGGCGCACCGCTTCGACGTGGTGGCCAGTCAGGGTCCGATCAAGCCGCTGTTGATCCTCAACACCCTGGTCGGCGGGCTGCTCGCGGCGGCCGGCGCCAACACGCTGAACTGTGTTGCCGACGCCGACATCGACAAGGTGATGAAGCGCACCGCCCGCCGGCCGTTGGCCCGCGCGACGGTGCCCACCCGCAACGCGCTGATCTTCGGCCTGGTGCTCACGGTCACGTCGTTCCTGTGGCTGTGGCGTAGCTCGAATCTGCTGTCGGGCCTGCTGGCGCTGGCGACCATCGCCTTCTACGTCTTCGTCTACACGCTGCTGCTGAAGCGCCGCACCTCGCAGAACGTGGTGTGGGGCGGCGCGGCCGGCTGCATGCCGGTGATGATCGGCTGGTCGGCGGTCACCGGCACCATCCAGTGGCCGGCGCTGGTGATGTTCCTGATCATCTTCTTCTGGACGCCGCCGCACACCTGGGCGCTGGCCATGCGTTACAAGGAGGACTACGAGGCGGCCGGCGTGCCGATGCTGCCCGTCGTCGCCACCGAGCGCGCGGTCACCAAGCAGATCCTGATCTACACCTGGGCCACGGTCCTCACGACGCTCGCGCTCGCGTTCGCCACCGGCTGGCTGTACGCGGCCGTCGCGCTCGTCGCCGGCGTCTGGTTCCTGGTGATGGCGCACCAGCTGTACTCGGGCGTGAAGCGCGGTGAGCCGGTGAAGCCACTGCGCCTGTTCCTGCAGTCGAACAACTACCTCGCCGTCGTGTTCTGCGCGCTGGCGGTCGACTCGGCACTCGCGCTGCCGATGCTGTTCCACTGACCCGCTAGCTTGGGGGCATGCCCCAACCGGTGAGCCCCGACAATTTCGCCCGCGCCGAATCGGACCTGTACTTCTCCGGCATCGTGAACGACGGCGGCGTCGGTGGCTTTCTTCATCATCGCGAACTGAGCTCGATCGATCACCAGGTCGTCATCCGGCAGAACCGCGACACCCTCTACTCGGCCGCGGTGTTCGACCTCGACGCCGGACCGGTCACCGTCACCCTGCCCGACAGCGCGGGCCGGTTCATGTCGCTCCAGGTCATCAACGAGGACCACTACACGACCCAGGTCGCCTACGCCCCGGCGACGGTCGACCTGACACGCGAGGCCGTCGGCACCCGGTACGTGGCGGTGGCCGTCCGCACGCTGGTCGATCCCAACGATGCCGCCGACCTGGCCGCCGTGCACGCGCTGCAGGACGCCGTCACCGTCACGCAGGACGCCCCGGGCAGCTTCGAGGTACCCGACTGGGACCCCGTCAGCCAGAAGACCGTGCGCGACGCCCTCGTCACGCTGGCCACCACGCTGCCGGACACCAAGGGCATGTTCGGCACCGCAGCCGACACCGACCCGGTGCGGCACCTGATCGGCTCGGCCAACGCCTGGGGCGGCAATCCCGAGCGCGACGCGTTCTACCTGACCGTGGTGCCGTCCCAGAACGACGGCACCACGGTGCACCGGCTCACCGTCGAAGACGTTCCGGTGGACGGTTTCTGGTCGGTGACGGTCTACAACAAGGACGGCTACTTCACCGCCAACGAGCAGAACGCCTACTCGCTGAACAACATCACCGCGGTCAAGGCCGCCGACGGTTCGACAACCATCCAGTTCGGCGGCACGGGTGCGGACAACCTGCTGCCGATCACGCCGGGCTGGAACTACACCGTGCGGCTCTACCGCCCGCGGGCCGAGATTCTCGACGGCGCCTGGACGTTCCCGGCGGCCGAGCCGGTCTAAGGCACCAGCACCACCGAGCCGACGGTCAGGCGGGCCTGCAGGTCGGCGTGTGCGCGGGCGGCGTCGGCGAGCGGGTAGCGCTGGCTGACCGTCACGTTGATGGTGCCGTCGGCGACGGCCTGCAGCAGTTCGCCTGCCCGCCAGGAGAATTCGTCGGCCGTGCGGGTGTAGTGGGCCAGCGTCGGCCGGGTGACGAACAACGAGCCCGCGCTGTTGAGCCGCTGCAGGTCGAACGGCGGCACGGGTCCGCTCGAGGCGCCGAACAAGGCCAAGGTGCCGCGCACCGCGAGGCTGGCCAGGCTGGCCTCGAACGTGGACGCGCCCACCCCGTCGTACACGGCGGCGACGCCGTTGCCGCCCGTCAGTTCGCGGATCTTGGCGCCGAACTCGGCGGGGTCGTCGGGATAGTCGAGCACCTCGATGGCGCCGGCCCGGCGGGACAACTCGGCCTTGTCCTGGTTGGAGACGGTGGTGATGACCCGGACGGCCATGCTGGTGGCCCACTGCGTCAGGATGAGCCCGACGCCGCCGGCGCCGGCGTGCAGCAGCACGGTGTCGCCCTGCTGGACGGGATAGGTCGACTTGATCAGGTAATGCGCCGTCATGCCCTTGAGCAGTGCCGCAGCCGCCACCTCGGGGTCGACGCCCTCCGGGACGTAGGCCACGTAATCGGCTGGTGCGACGCAGTATTCGGAGTAGGTGGCGTCGGCCGCGGCGGTGACCACGCGGTCGCCGACGGCCAGCGCCGCCACATCGTCACCAACCGCGGTGATGGTGCCGCAGACCTCGGTGCCGGGGATGTACGGCACTTCGCGCGGATAGAGGCCGGAGCGGAAATACGTGTCGATGAAGTTGACGCCGATGGCCTCGGCCTTGATCAGGACCTCGCCCGGGCCCGGCGTGGGCTCGGGGCGTTCGACGAAGGACAGGACTTCTGGACCGCCGAGTTCGGCGACTTCGATGGCGTGCATGCCACCTATCATTCCAACGTGAAACTCGCGCGGCCCGATATCCGTCATCCACGCATCGTTTTGGCAGGTTGCCGGGCTCTCGTCGAAGGCGACGGAGACGACGACGGGTTGGTCAAGGCGTTGCGGGACCGCGGTTTGCATGCGCAGTGGCTGGCCTGGGACGACCCGGCCACACTGCAGGCCGATCTCGTGATCCTGCGGGCCACGTGGGACTACACCGAGCGGCACGACGAATTCCTGGCCTGGACCACGAAGGTGCGCAATCTGCTGAACGCGCCCGGGGTGGTGGCGTGGAACAGCGACAAGCGTTACCTGGCGGACTTGGCGGCGGCCGGCGTGCCGACGGTGCCCAGCGGTTTCTTCGCGCCGGGGGAGTCGGTGACGGTGCCCAGCGGTCAAATCGTGGTCAAACCCGCAGTGGGTGCGGGTTCGGTTGGGGCGCAACGATTCACCGATGCCGCCGCGGCCGCCGCGCATGCTGCCGCGCTCCAGGCCGATGGCCGTACGGCGCTGATCCAGCCGTATGACGAGCGTATCGAGGCAGGGGAGACCGCCCTGGTGTTCCTGGCCGGCAAGCAGTCGCACGCGTTCATCAAGGGGCCGATGTTGCCGCCGCCCGGTGGCAGTGTGGAGATGCACGAATCCGGCACGTACGCCGAGGAACAGCTACAGCCGGCCGACCCGGATTTCGAACTGTGGGACGTCGGCTACGCGACGCTGGCCGCTGCGGCCGCGCATCTCGGGATCGAGCCGGAGGAGTTCCTGTACGCGCGGGTGGACGTCATCGGCGATCACCGGGACCCGCGGTTGCTCGAGCTGGAACTCGTCGAACCGGGCCTGGGCTGGCGGCAGCTGGCCGAGTCCGAACGCGCTGTGGCGCAACGGCAATTCGCCGTCGGCGTCGAGTGGGCCCTGGAGCGGCTCGGGCTCGGTCCGCTGTCGGGCCGGGGGTAACCGTGTCTGACGAGTTTTATGACGGAATCGGCGACTACCGGAGACTGGCCCGAGAAATCGGGGAGGGCGTTGCGGCCGTCGCCAATGCCGTTCCTCACCACGGGCGAGTGTTCTGGAAGCTGACGGAGGCAGACAGCGGTTCACTCGCTTGGCTCGCGTTCACCCGGCCAGATGCGCGCTCGACGCTGGACCGGCGCAAGGTGTGGACGTTGATCCCGCGGCTTCAGGTTTTCCTGGCCAACTGGTTCGTGATCGTCGGCCGTGAACGCACCGATCAGAGTGAGTGGGTGCACAAGGTCATCGACGTCGATGAGGCGCGCGAAATCGCGCCGTTGGTACCGCAGCCGTCAGCCGAGGACATGAAGCGGATCACCCGGCCCCAAGCGGTGCTGACCCTGGATGACATCGACCGACACACGGTGACGACGGTGCTGGGCAAGAGAGCCGCTGCGGCGCTGAAAATCCGCTGACAAAGATCGGTTGGGCTGAGATCCCTGACGTCAATCTGCGGCGGCATATCGCTACTTTGACTCAAGTCTGGGATCGATTTCGGCATCGCGGCGTCCCTGGTTGCAATCTGTGACGGGATGCCGCAGACCCGACTGAAGCCAGGGACTCGCTACGCGGATGTCCGCACTCGCATCGACGCCCACAGCGCCGCCGTGGCCGCGGTGCAGGCGCCGGCGCCCGCGACGTGGATGGCGACCAGAACGGCGGGGACGCCGGTGTAGAACTGGACCGCGCCGACGGCGCCCTGCGCGAGCACCAGCCCGGCCAGCACCGCCAGCCGCAGCAGTACGGGCTTGGGGGCGCGCACCGCGAGCAGTGCGAAGCCCAGGCCGATGACGAAGCTGAGGTAGGCCACCAGCAGCGACGAGTGCAGGTGCGCCAGATCGGTGATCTCGACCTGCAGGCGCTTGACCGGTTGCAAGGCGCTCTTGTCGCCGGCATGTGGTCCGGCGCCGGTCACCAAGGTCCCGGTGACGAGCACCGCGGACAGGGTGACGGCGGTCAGTGCGGTGAACCAGCGCAGCGGCTGCGGCACGACGAGTTCCTCGGTGCCCGAGTCGGGTTCGCCGATCTTGACGTAGAGCAGCACGGCCAGCCAGACCATCACCATCGACACCAGCAGGTGGACGGCGACCGTCCACCACAGCAGCCCGGTGCGGACCGTGATGCCGCCGATGACCGCCTGCACCACAGTCGACGCCGGCATCAGCCAGGCATAGACCTGCACCTCGCGGCGGCGGCCGGCACGGATGACGGCGAGCACCGCCAGGGCGGCCGTCAGCACGACGCCGAACGTGAACATGCGGTTGGTGAATTCGACGGCCTGATGCACGACGGGCACTTCGGCGTGCGGCACCGGCACGAAGCTGCCGGGGAAGCACTGCGGCCACGTCGGGCAGCCCAGTCCGGATGCGGTGACGCGGACGATGGCCCCGGTGACGGCGATGCCGCCCTGGGTCAGGATGACGAGGAACGCGATGAGCCGCTGGACCCGAAGCGAGGGGATGGGCAGCTTGTCGAGCACGGTCTGATCGTAGGCCAGCGCTAACTACGTGGCGTAGTAGGGGCGACGAACGGCACCAGCACCTGGTCGACGAGGTCGACGACCAGCTCGTCGGTGATGGGATCGCCGGTGATGAGCAGCCGGTGCCAGAGCACGCTCTGGCCGAGCTCGCGGGCGATCTCGACGGGGACGTCGGGGCGGACGTCGCCGCGGGCGACGCCACGGGCCAGCAGGTCGGCCATCTCCGCCTTGCGCCACCCGATCACGTCGTCCCGGAATGCCGCGGCGAGTTCGTCATCCCCGGTCATGGCCGCGACCACCGCGCGCATGGTGGCGGCCTGTGGTCCGGTGAACATCGCGGCCCAGCCGCGCAGCACCGCCAGCATGTCGCCGCGGTAGCTGCCGGTGTCGGTGTGTGGGATCGCTGCTTTCGCGTTGCGCAGCAAGGTGTCTCGCAGCAGTGCGGCGCCGTCGGGCCAGCGCCGGTACAGCACGGGCTTGCTGGTGCGCGCCGCGGCGGCGACGGCCTCCATCGTCACTCCGGCGGGTCCCTGCTCGGTGAGCAGTGTCATGACCGCGGCGCGGATCGCCGCGTCGAGCTCGTCGCCGCGTCGTCGCATCGGGCCTCCTTGAAGAAACGCTTGCGTATCTTAACTGACGAGCCTAGCGTCTTGATCAAGAAACGGAACCGTATCTTGGAGGAGCTATGAGCCGACCGATCCTGTATCCGCTGCGGTCCGTCGACACCGCAACCGTCCGGTACTTCGACGCACCCCACGGCCGTCGTCGGGTCACCATCGAGCACCGGCCGCTACCTGGAGTGACGCCGCCGATGCTCCTCGACTGGTTCACGCACCTCGGCGGCACCATGCGCTACGGGGATCAGGTCATCGACCGGTACCTGGCGTGGCACCCTGTCGACCACATCCGGTGGGAACTGGCGCGCCCGGCGCCGACCGGCGGCGCGGCCGAAGGCGCGCGATTCCGCATCGTCGAGGCGTTCGGCGGGCGGCCCGAATATCGCGTCGACGTGGTGGACCGCGTCGAGAAGCTCGACGAGACCGGCATCCGGCTCGTGCAACGGGTGGCCGGCGTGATCGTGTTCAGCCTCGAGCACACCTGGTCGGCAGGGGCCGAAGGAGCGCACTACGTCAGCGTGCTCGATGTCGGCGCGCGATCGGCGTTCATGACGCCCGTCAACCGCCTGCTGGGCCGCCGGTTTCCCGACGACATGGTGCGGGCGTGGGTCAAACACAACATCGAAGAGGTCGGTCAGCTGGAATTCCTGCTGCCGCAGTTGCTGCCCGTCAGCTGAACCGGAACCAGCGCATCGCGGCTAGCGCGGCGAGCACTCCCCACACGGCCAGCACCGCGATGCCGAACCAGTCCACCGACAGCGTCATCGCCTGGGTGAGGGACTCGGTCAGCGCACCCGACGGCGTCAGCCGGGCCACCCAGCGCAGCGCCTCGGGGACGACGCGGTGCTCGATGGTCAAGGCGCCGAGGCCGGCCAGGATGAACCACAGCAGGTTCGCGAGGGCCAGCACGATCTCGGCCTTCAGCGTCCCGCCGAGCAGCAGACCCAGCGCCGCGAACGAGGCCGTGCCGAGCGCGATGACGAGCGCGCCGAGCAGCAGGCTCAGCGGGCTCGGCCGCCAGCCCAGCGCAATACCGATGCCGCCCAACAGGATCGACTGTAGGAACACCGTCGTGATGACCGCCAGCGACTTGCCGGCGATGATGCCCCACACCGGCAGCGCGGTGGCGCCGAGGCGCTTGAGCGCGCCGTAGCGCCGATCGAACGCGACGGCGATGGCCTGTCCGGTGAACGCCGTCGAGATGACCGCCAGCGCCATGATCGGCGGGGTGAACGTCCCCGGCCGGTGATCACCGAGGGAGCCCAGCGGCAGCAGCGTGAGCCCGACCAGCAGCGTGATCGGGATGAACATGGTCAGCAGCAGCTGCTCGCCGTTACGCAGCAGCAGTTTGAGCTCCAGGCCGTACTGTGCCGCCAGCATGGCGGGGATACCCGCGGGCCGCGGGTCCGGGGTGAACGTCCCCGGTGCGAACCGATTGGTCTCGGTACTCACGACCGCAGCTCCCGTCCGGTCAGGTCGAGGAACACGTCCTCGAGGCTGCGCTGCTCGACGCGCATGTCGGTGGCCAGCACGTTCAGGCGGGCGGCCCATGCGGTGACGGTCGCCAGCACCTGTGGGTCGATGTGCCCTTCCACCAGGTACTCGCCGGCGCCGGCTTCGGTGGCGCGGTAGCCCTCCGGCAGCGCCGAGATCAGCAGCGTCAGGTCCAGTTTCGGCGGGGCGGAGAAGCGCAACTGGTTCTCGGCGCCGCCGCGCGTCAGGTCGGCGGGAGTGCCCGCGGCGACGGCCGCGCCGTGGTCGATGATCACGATGCGGTCGGCCAGTTCCTCGGCCTCGGTGAGCTGATGCGTGGTCAGTACGACGGTGACACCGTCGCGGCGCAGGCCTTCGATCAACTCCCACACCACGATTCGGGCGTGGGCGTCCATGCCGGCGGTCGGCTCGTCGAGGAACACCAGCTCGGGCCGTCCGACGATGGCGCAGGCCAGCGCGAGGCGCTGCTGCTGCCCGCCGGACAGCCGGCGGTAGGTGGTGCGCGCGGCCTCGGTCAGACCGAGGGTGTCCATCAGCCACTGCGGGTCGAGCGGATTCGCCGAATACGCCGCGACGAGGTTCAGCATCTCGCCGGCCTTGGCGGCGGGGTAGCCGCCGCCGCCCTGCAGCATCACGCCGATGCGGGCGCGCAGCTTGGCGTTGTCGGCCGTCGGGTCCAGGCCCAGGATCGAGATGCTGCCGGAGTCGGGCTTGTTGAAGCCTTCACACATCTCGACAGTGGTGGTCTTGCCGGCCCCGTTGGGTCCGAGCAGGGCCAGCACCTCGGCGCGCTGCACCTCCAGATCCAGGTTGTTCACGGCCTGGATATCGCCGTAGCGCTTGCTGACGCCGCGCAGCAATACGGGCGTCTCACCGGAACTCACGGGGATTCAGCGTAAGCGTCGGACCTGGCAGCGCCGCTACCAGGGGCGTCACCGTTGTCTGATTCCGGCAATCCGCGCCAGGGCAGCCTGTTGCGCGTCAGGGCGATCAGCAGCAGCACGATGACGGTGCTGGCCAGCGTGGCGTCGAGGATCTGGAAGAGCGCGAACCGGTCACCGTTGGCCGTCGGGCCGAAGACGCCGACGACGAACGTCACCACGATGGTGGTGCCACGGAAGCCCGGCCGGGTCGCCCAGCAGGCCAGCGGGATGATCGCCCAGAGCAGGTACCAGGGCTGCACGACGGGGAACAGCAGCACCGTCGCGCCCATGGCGACGCCGAGGCCGCCGAGCGGGTGGAGCCGTCCCCGCAGCACCGACAGCAGCAGCCAGCTGACCAGCACGCCGATGACGAAGACGCCGATCCCACGGGTCAGTCCGAGGACCGCGGTGGTGTGGTCGCCCAGGCCCAGCAGGATGCCGACCTGTCCCGTGCCGAGCGCGACGAGTGTCGGCGGCGACATCCAGGACCGCACCACGTTCGCGGTGCCGAGGGTGAACAGCCAGCCGAAGCCCAGGCCGCTGGCCCAGCCGATGAGCGCCATGACCGCCAGCGCGACGGTGCCCAGCGGCACACAGGCCTGGAAGAAAGCCTTGACCGTCCCGCCCAGCCGGCGCGCGAGGGCCATCGCCACGAAACCCAGCGCGAGCAGGGAGGGCAGCTTGATCTGCGATGACATGGCGATGAGCACCGTGCCGGTCAGCAGCATCGCCAGCGGCCACCACGCGGACCAGTCCTCCCGGTGCCGTGGCCAGTGCAGTGGTCGGGGGATGAGGGGACGGCCGGAATCGATGCCGCGCATGGCGAATTCGGTGCCGGCGAGCATCAGGCCGAGCATCGGGGCTTCGTTGTGGATACCCGCGATGAGGTGCATGAAGAGCAGGGGATTACACGGTCCCAGCCACAGCGCGCTGACCTCGGCGACACCGCAGCGACGGGCCAGACGTGGCGTTGCCCACACCGTGGCCGCGACACCGAGCAGCACGACCAGCCGGTGGGAGAGCACGCCGGCGACGATGTTGTCGCCGGTGAGCTCGGAGATGCCGCGCCCGATCCACAGGAACAGCGGTCCGTAGGGCGCCGGTGTCTCGCGCCAGAGGCTCGGCACCGTCAGGGTGAACACGTGGCCGAGCCCGAGACCGGTCGCCGGGCCGACACGGTAGGGGTCCAGCCCGATGCTCGCTATCTGGCTCTGCGCCAGATAGGAGTAGACGTCCTTGCTGTACATCGGCGGCGCGATCAGCAGCGGCAGCGCCCACAGCAGCAGTGTCTGGTCCAGCTGGCTACGCGACATCCGGCGTTTGCCCAGCGTGTAGCGGCCCAGCATCAGCCACGCCAGCGCCATCATGACGGCGCCGGTGGTGGTCATGGTCAGTGAGACGGTCTGGATGCGCGACGGCAGGTTCAGCAGGCGCACGCCGAACGTCGGGTCCTGCACGACGGGCCGGGCGCCGGCGCCGAGCGCGCCGATGGCCATGAGTACGGTTCCGGTGGCGCCGAATCGCCGGGTCCGGCGCAGGGATGCGACCTCGGACGCGTTCAGGGGCGAGCCGACGGACGGTTCGTCGGCGTGCCAATGCGCGACGGCCGTGCTCAGGTGCTGAAGGCGGTCGGGCATCAGAGCAGATTAGCCGTAGGCCTGTTCGGCCCCCGCCAACTCGGTGATAAGGGTTACCTTCCTAGATTCGGGTTCTGAATTCCGTCACAATGGTGTTGTGAAATTACCGTCCGGAGCTCCCGAAGCTGTCGGCACCGCGACCGCGGTGGCGTCGGCGACGGCTGTTTCCGATGGTCACACCCGTTCGGCCATCGTGCAGTTGCTGCTGGAAGGCGCGGTCACCGCGACCCAGATCGGCGAGCAGCTCGGCATCTCCGCCGCTGGTGTGCGGCGTCATCTCGACGCTCTCATCGAGGCCGGCGACGCCGAGTCCAGTGCCGCGGCCGCATGGCAGCACAACGGGCGTGGTCGTCCCGCCAAGCGCTACCGGCTGACCGCCGCCGGGCGCGCCAAGCTCGGCCACACCTACGACGACCTCGCCGCGGCCGCCATGCGCCAGCTGCGCGAAATCGGCGGTGACGACGCCATCCGCACCTTCGCGCGTCGTCGTATCGACTCGATCCTGTCCGGCGTGACCGCCACCGACGATGTCACCGACACCGCGGACCAGGTGGCCGCGGCGCTGACCAAGGCCGGTTACGCCACCACGACAACCCCGGTGACGGGGCCGATCGGCGGGGTGCAGATCTGCCAGCACCACTGCCCGGTCTCGCACGTCGCCGAGGAGTTCCCCGAACTGTGCGACGCCGAGCGTGAAGCGTTCGCCGAGGTCCTCGGCACGCACGTCCAGCGCCTGGCCACCATCGTCAACGGCGACTGTGCATGTACGACGCACGTTCCCGTCATCCCCGAGAACGCAGTCCACTCGATCCACCCCGCGACCCAAGAAGAAGGAGTGTCGCAATGACGACCACCCCGGAACAGCTGACCCAGGAGGAGACCATTGCCTCCCTGGGCACGTACGGCTACGGCTGGGCAGACAGTGATGCCGCAGGCGCCGCCGCGACCCGTGGGTTGAACGAGGCTGTCGTCCGCGACATCTCGTCGAAGAAGAACGAGCCGGAGTGGATGCTCGACTTCCGGCTCAAGGCGCTGCACATCTTCGACAAGAAGCCGATGCCGCGCTGGGGCAGTGACCTCGAGGGCATCGACTTCGACAACATCAAGTACTTCGTGCGGTCCACCGAGAAGCAGGCCGCGTCCTGGGAGGACCTGCCCGAGGACATCAAGAACACCTACGACCGCCTGGGCATCCCGGAGGCCGAGAAGCAGCGCCTGGTCGCCGGTGTCGCCGCACAGTACGAGTCCGAGGTCGTGTACCACCAGATCCGCGAGGACCTCGAGGCGCAGGGCGTCATCTTCCTGGACACCGACTCGGGCCTGCGCGAGCACCCGGACCTGTTCAAGCAGTACTTCGGCACCGTGATCCCGGCCGGTGACAACAAGTTCTCCGCGCTGAACTCGGCCGTGTGGTCGGGTGGCTCGTTCATCTACGTGCCGCCGGGCGTGCACGTCGACATCCCGCTGCAGGCCTACTTCCGCATCAACACCGAGAACATGGGCCAGTTCGAGCGGACGCTGATCATCGCCGACGAAGGCTCCTACGTGCACTACGTGGAGGGTTGTACCGCGCCGATCTACAAGTCGGACTCGCTGCACTCGGCCGTCGTCGAGATCGTGGTGAAACCCGGTGCGCGCGTTCGGTACACGACCATCCAGAACTGGTCGAACAACGTCTACAACCTGGTCACCAAGCGGGCCCGTGCCGAGGCCGGCGCGACCATGGAGTGGATCGACGGCAACATCGGTTCCAAGGTCACCATGAAGTACCCGGCGGTCTGGATGACCGGCGAGCACGCCAAGGGCGAGGTGCTCTCGGTGGCGTTCGCGGGCGAAGGGCAGCACCAGGACACCGGCGCGAAGATGGTGCACCTGGCGCCGAACACGTCGAGCAACATCGTCTCCAAGTCGGTGGCCCGCGGTGGCGGCCGCTCGTCGTACCGCGGCCTGATCCAGGTCAACAAGGGCGCGCACGGCTCCAAGTCGAGCGTGAAATGCGATGCGCTGCTTGTCGACAACGTGAGCCGCTCGGACACCTACCCGTACGTCGACATCCGTGAGGACGACGTCACGATGGGTCACGAGGCCACGGTCTCGAAGGTCAGCGAGGACCAGATGTTCTATCTGATGAGCCGCGGCCTGACCGAGGACGAGGCCATGGCGATGGTGGTGCGCGGCTTCGTCGAGCCCATCGCCAAGGAACTGCCAATGGAATACGCGCTCGAGCTCAACCGGCTGATCGAGCTGCAGATGGAAGGTGCTGTCGGCTAGTGAGTTCGAATCTGACTGAGGCGACGGAAGGCATCGTCGCCAACAAGGGTGAGCTGTTCACGTCCTACGACGTCAACGCTTTCGAGGTCCCGGGCGGCCGTGACGAGCTGTGGCGGTTCACGCCGCTCAAGCGTCTGCACGGCCTGCACGACGGCTCCGCTGTCGCCACCGGCGCTGCGCGCGTCGAAGTTTCGGAGCGCGACGGTGTCACCGTCGAGACCGTCGGCCGCGACGACGAGCGACTGGGCCAGGGCGGCGTGCCCGCGGACCGCGTTGCCGCGCAGGCATATTCGTCGTTCACCGAGGCGACCATCGTGTCGGTCGGTCGCGACGTCCAGGTCGCCGAGCCCATCGAGATCGCCATCGCCGGCCCCGGTGAGGGCAAGACCGCGTACGGCCACCTGCAGCTGCGGGTCGCCGAGCTCGGCGAGGCCGTCGTGGTCATCGACCAGAGCGGCAGCGGAACCTACGCCGACAACATCGAATTCGTCGTCGGTGACGCGGCGCGGCTGACCGTCGTGTCGATCGCCGACTGGGCCGACGACGCGGTGAACGTCAGCACCCACCACGCCACGCTGGGCAAGGACGCTGTGCTGCGGCACGTCGCCGTCACGCTCGGTGGTGACGTCGTGCGGCTGACCTCGCGGACCCGCTACCTGGGCCCCGGCGGTGACGCCGAGATGCTCGGCCTGTACTTCGCCGACGAGGGCCAGCACTTCGAGTCGCGCCTGCTGGTCGACCACGCGGTGCCGAACTGCCGCTCGAACGTGCTGTACAAGGGTGCGCTGCAAGGGGATCCGGACTCGAAGAAGGCCGATGCCCACACCGTGTGGATCGGCGACGTGCTGATCCGGGCCGCGGCCACCGGCACCGACACCTTCGAGGTGAACCGCAACCTGGTGCTCACCGACGGTGCCCGCGCCGACTCGGTGCCCAACCTCGAGATCGAGACCGGCGAGATCGTCGGCGCCGGACACGCCAGTGCCACCGGACGTTTCGACGACGAGCAGCTGTTCTACCTGCAGGCCCGCGGCATTCCCGAGGACCAGGCCCGCCGCCTGGTGGTCCGGGGCTTCTTCGGCGAGATCATCCAGAAGATCGCCGTGCCGGAAGTCCGCGAACGCCTCACCGCCGCCATCGAACACGAACTTGAACTGACTGAAGGACGCAACAACTCATGACCACACTGGAAATCAAGGACCTGCACGTCTCGGTCACCGCACCGGACGGCGCCGATGTGCCGATCCTCAAGGGCGTCAACCTGACCGTGAAGTCGGGCGAGACCCACGCGGTCATGGGCCCCAACGGTTCTGGCAAGTCGACGCTGTCGTACGCCATCGCCGGCCACCCCAAGTACACCGTCACCTCGGGCTCCATCACCCTCGATGGCGAGGACGTGCTGGAGATGAGCGTCGACGAGCGTGCGCGCGCCGGCCTCTTCCTGGCCATGCAGTACCCCGTCGAGGTGCCCGGCGTCTCGATGTCGAACTTCCTGCGCACCGCGGCGACCGCGGTCCGTGGCGAGGCCCCCAAGCTGCGCCACTGGGTCAAAGAGGTCAAGACCGCCATGTCGGAGCTGGACATCGATCCGGCGTTCGGCGAGCGCAGCGTCAACGAGGGCTTCTCCGGTGGTGAGAAGAAGCGCCACGAAATCCTGCAGCTGGGCCTGCTGAAGCCGAAGATCGCCATCCTCGACGAGACCGACTCGGGCCTGGACGTCGACGCACTGCGCGTCGTGTCCGAGGGCGTCAACCGGTACGCCGAGGCCGAGCACGGCGGCGTCCTGCTGATCACGCACTACACCCGCATCCTGCGCTACATCCGTCCGCAGTTCGTGCACGTCTTCTTCGACGGCCGCATCATCACCTCCGGTGGTCCGGAGCTGGCCGACGAGCTCGAAGAGAACGGCTACGAGCGCTACACGCAGGCCGCGGCCGCCGGAGCCTGATTCCCATGACAGCGTCAGTCGACCTCGACCTGACCAGGATCAGGGCCGACTTCCCGATCCTGAGTCGGGTGATGCGCGGCGGAAACACGTTGGCGTACCTGGATTCCGGGGCCACGTCGCAGAAGCCGCTGCAGGTGCTCGATGCCGAGCGGGAGTTCCTGACCACCTCCAACGGCGCGGTGCACCGCGGTGCGCACCAGCTGATGGAGGAGTCGACCGACGCCTACGAACAGGGCCGTGCCGACATCGCGGCGTTCGTCGGTGCCGACGACGACGAGCTCGTCTTCACCAAGAACGCCACCGAGGCCCTGAACCTGGTGTCGTATGCGGTGGGGGACAACCGGTTCGACCGCGTCGTCGGGCCGGGGGACGTCATCGTCACCACGGAGCTGGAGCACCACGCCAACCTGATCCCGTGGCAGGAGTTGGCCCGCCGGACCGGCGCGGAACTGCGCTGGTATTCGGTGACCGACGACGGCCGCATCGACCTGGACTCGCTGCAGCTCGATGACCGGGTGAAAGTGGTTGCCTTCACCCATCATTCGAACGTCACGGGTGCCATCGCGCCGGTGGCGGAGATCGTGCGTCGGGCTCAGGCTGTCGGTGCGCTGACGGTGCTGGACGCGTGCCAATCGGTGCCGCACCAGCCCGTCGACTTCCACGCGCTCGACGTCGACTTCGCGGCGTTCTCTGGCCACAAGATGTTGGGGCCCACCGGGATCGGTGTGTTGTACGGGCGCCGTGCGCTGCTGAACGCGCTGCCGCCGTTCCTCACCGGCGGGTCCATGATCGAGACCGTCACGATGGAGTCGGCGACCTATGCGGCCGCGCCGCAGCGCTTCGAGGCCGGTACGCCGATGACGTCGCAGGTGGTCGGATTGGCCGCTGCCGCACGGTATCTCGATGCCATCGGGATGTCCGCTGTCGAGGCGCACGAAGCCGAGTTGGTGGCCGCCGCTTTGGAAGGGTTGCGCGGGCTGCCACAAGTTCGGATCATCGGGCCGACCACCACCGAGCGCCGCGGCTCTCCGGTGAGCTTCGTGCTCGACGGTGTGCATGCCCACGACGTCGGCCAGATTCTGGATGACGAGGGCATCGCGGTCCGGGTCGGGCATCACTGCGCGGCGCCACTGCACCGGCGGTTCGGTATCGCCGCGACGGCCCGGGCGTCGTTCGCCGTCTACAACACGCTCGACGAGGTGGACCGGCTGGTCGCGGGCGTCAAACGCGCTGTGGAGTTCTTTGCATGAGAATGGAACAGATGTACCAGGAAGTGATCCTGGACCACTACAAGCACCCGCACCACCGCGGGCTGCGTGAGCCGTTCGGCGCGCAGGTGCACCACGTCAACCCGACGTGTGGTGACGAGGTGACGCTGCGGGTGACACTGTCCGACGACGGCGAGACCATCGCCGACATCTCGTACGACGGCCAGGGCTGCTCGATCAGCCAGGCGTCGACGTCGGTGCTCACCGATCAGGTGATCGGCCAGACCGTGGACGAAGCGCTCAAGACCGTCGGCGCGTTCACCGAGATGATTTCCTCCCGCGGCAACGTCGAGGGGGACGAAGATGTGTTGGGTGACGGCATCGCGTTCGCCGGTGTCGCCAAGTACCCGGCACGCGTGAAATGCGCGCTGCTGGGGTGGACCGCGTTCAAAGCCGCGCTCGCCGAGGCGAGCGCCAAAGACACCGCGCTGGCATCCGCCGGCGCAATTGCGGAGGACAAGCGATGACTGAAGGCACACCCGAAGCCACCACCGCGGCCAACGTGGTCGACGACCCCGAACTGCTCGACGCCGTCGAGGAGGCCATGCGCGACGTCGTCGACCCCGAACTCGGGATCAACGTCGTCGACCTCGGGCTCGTCTACGGCATGACCCTCGAAGAGGGGGACGAAGGCACCGTCGTGAAGCTGGACATGACGCTGACGTCGGCCGCCTGTCCGTTGACCGACGTGATCGAGGACCAGTCCCGGACCGCCCTGGTCGGTGCCGGCCTGGTCAGCGACCTCAAGCTGAACTGGGTGTGGAACCCGCCGTGGGGCCCGGACAAGATCACCGACGACGGTCGCGAACAGCTCCGGGCGCTGGGCTTCACCGTCTGATTCCGCGTCGCGCACTCACTGCCGTAGTTCGATGACGTTGGCGGACAAGGTGCCGCCGAACGCTTCCAGCGTGCCGGTGTTGCAGCCACCCTTGATGCCGGTGGCGCTGACACTCAGCTCGTGGCCACCGGCCGTCTTGGTGTAGGCCGGCGGAGCGGTGACGGTGCTGCCGGGCCGCGCGATGGCCGGGGCAGCGATCTGGCGACCATCGAGATAGAAGCGCACGACGATGTCCGAACAGCCGTTGGCGTCGTTATTGAACGATGCCAGCACCTTCTCGGCGATGTGGGCGTCGAAATGGATCGACGGCCGGGCATTGCAGTCCTGGCCGTTCGGCGGCGAACAGTAGCCCCTCACATACTCCTCGACCACGTCGGCCGCGGCGGGTGGCGCCCACGCGACGCCCGCCGTGCCGAAGGCGCCGATCAATGTGAACGCCATGCTGCCGCAACGCCGGATGAATACACCGTCGAACATGTCGGCCCCTTCCAGTCGGCTGATGACATCGACGCTAGGGCCGCGAGACTGCCGGGCAAATAAGGGGATTCCCTACATATCCACGCTTGGGAAGTCGCCGGTCCTGTGGATAACTCCCGATTCCGGCGCCTGCACGCGGCGCTCTTGTCGGAGCCCTTCTCTAGCTTCCAGCGCAACAGGACCACACCGGTCCGTTGCGACAGGAGGCAACACGATGAACGCTGACATCGAACGACTGCAGGCCGCGTGCGAACGCGATCTCGGGGACCCGGCCGGCTGGCCGACGCCCGTCGGCTATCCGAATTCATTGGCGCTCTGCATCATCGACGCGATCTATGCACCGGGCGCCCGGCACCTCACCGTCGACACGATCGTCGAGCGGTACCGCAATTACCGGGCGGGGCAAGGCGGTGACGCCGACACCGACGGCGCAGCCGAACTGCTCGCCAATGTCGAGGCACTGGGCGGTCCGGAGCAGTGGGCCGCCCAGATCGGTAACCGGCGGCCGACGTCCACGAGGAAAGACGCACCGCTGCGATCGGTGGCGCTGACACAAGTGGCGCAGGCCTTCGTCGCACTGGGGATCTGCACCACCGAGGACCTACGGGTCATCACCGCGGACCCGGAGCGGGCGAAGGCGGCCAAGCGGGCGTGGTGCGCGGTGCCCGGGCAACGGTCGGGCTTCACCTGGCGCTTCCTGCTGATGCTGGCGGAACTGCCGGGCACCGATCCGACGGTCGCGGGATACGTCGCGCGCGAGGTTGCGGATGGCGGCCCGGTCGACACGGCAGGGCTCCTCGCCGCAGTCGCGGACGCGGCTGGCTGGCACGCCGACGCGCTGCACCAGGCGATCTGGCGGTTCGAAGCCCGCCGCGCACAGGAGCTGCCGTCGTCGGCCTGACGGCCGACGAATGACCGCCAGCCGGGCGCCGCCGGAATCGGTTGAGCCGGCACGGTGTTGCATAGGCTCATGACCGTCGATGCATCTGGACTCTTCGCCCCACTGGCCCTGCGGAACCTGACCGTGCCCAACCGGTTCGCGATGGCACCCATGACCAGGCAGGCGTCGCCCGGAGGCGTCCCGGGGCCCGACGTGGCGGAGTACTACGCGCGTCGGGCCGCCGGCGGCGTGGGCCTGATCATCACCGAAGGCGTGCGATTGGGTGACCCGTCGGCAGCCGGCTCGCCGGACATCCCGACGCTCGTGGGCGCCGAGGCGCTCGACGGCTGGCGCAACGTCACGAGCGCGGTGCACCGGCACGGCGCGACCATCGCCGCCCAGCTGTGGCACCAGGGCGCCGAGCGTGGCGACCGCGACGGGGTGGCACCGGTCAGTCCGTCGGGCGTCAACGGCCATGGCGAGCAGATCGGCCGGGCACTGGATGCTGACGAGCTCCCTGCCGTCGCGCAGTGGTTCGCCGAAGCGGCCCGCAACGCCAAGGAGGTCGGCTTCGACGCCGTCGAGCTGCATGGTGCCCACGGCTACCTGCTCGACCAATTCCTGTGGGCCAGAACGAATCTGCGCACCGACGAGTACGGCGGTTCGGTCCAGAACCGCACGCGGTTCCCCGCCGAGGTGGTCGCGGCGGTGCGGGCCGCAGTCGGCCCGGACTACCCGATCATCTACCGCTTCTCGCAGTGGAAGGGCACCGACTACAACGCGACGCTCGTCGATGACCCGATTCAGTTGCAGGAACTGCTGGCGCCGTTGGTCGATGCCGGTGTCGATGCGCTGCATCCGTCGACGCGCCGCCACTATGTGCCGGCCTTCCCCGACGCCGACCCCGCGCTGACGCTGGCCGGCTGGACCAAGAAGGTCACCGGGACGCCCGTCATCACGGTCGGTTCGGTCGGCCTGCAGACCGCATTCCGGTCCGAGAAGCCGGGCCAGGTCATCGAGCCGGGGCCGGTGGATCAGCTGGTGGAGCAGTTTGACGCGGGTGAGTTCGACATGGTCGCGATCGGCCGGGCCCTGCTGGCCGACCCCGGTTGGGTCAACCGCCTGCGCAGCGGCACCCTGGACGGGTTCAATGGCTACGACGCGGCCACTGCGCTGGCGCGATTGAGCTGAGCCGAGCTAGTGCGGAAGGTCGTACCAGTCAGCCGTGGATCGCGTCTAACAAAGCCGTCTTGAGCGACGTCCACACGGCCTGGGGGTTTGTGCCACGGAGCACCTCGATCGTGAGAACTGGCACGCCTCGGTCTCGCCCGGCATAGGACCCCAGCGAACCTGGGGTCGGGGCGAACGCTGATGACTCCTCGACTGGTAGACCGGTTGTTGCCGAGAACTTCTCGGCAATTTCGCGGGCAGGACCATCAAAATTGATGAACTGCCTGCCCCGCCAGGAATGCGCAACCAAGATGAGGTCGGGGTGGACTCGATCGATCGTCTCCACTAACGCGCGTGACTCGGGCTGGTTCAACGGCTCGCCCCCGGACTCCGCGATGGTGGCATCGAAGTTGGCCGCCGGGAAATTCCTGTTTACGTCGATGCCGTTGGAATTGCCGCGCGTCGCTGCCGCGCGACCGTCTGGGTTGATGTCCTCGATCACGGTGAGTGAGGCCACTTCATTCAGTCCTGCCTCAGTGAACGCAGCCGGTAGCTCAGCGGCAGTAAGCGAGCCTTCGGGTTCATCGCCGTGGATTCCCCCGACAAACAGCACCCGGTGTGGTCCATGGCCGACCGTCAGCGCTCGGATCGGCCGGCCTTGCACAGTGGTGGCTATCGGTTGCCACGTAGGTGGTCCATCAGCGCCCACATTGGCGATGGCCGACGGTGGTGTTACCGGTGCGGCCGTGGAGCGGGCTAAGTCCCCTGGGGTGGTGGGAATTCGGGGACGGGGCTGAGGTGGGCGGAGATGTTCAGGCCGTGTCGGTGC